>JBEGOD010000075.1:0-32476 GCA_041182185.1 Pseudomonadota bacterium | reverse complement strand
GGATCGTGGCGCTTTCTTCCACCGTCTTGCCGGTGGCGGGATCGGTGCGGCGCAGGGTCACGCGCTGGCCGGTGAAGGCGTCGACCAGCCCGCCATGCGAGAGCAGCGCCGCATCGCGGTTGCGCTCACGCGGGAGCGCGTTGAACAGGATCGCGGTCTGGGGAACGATCCCGCCCGCCACGCCCTCAAACAGCACCGTTGCCACTCCGGCCGGCAGGGTGACCGTGCGGGTTTCGACGATCAGCGCCAGCGAGGAGGGATCGTCGGCATTGATCGGGTCCTCGCCCCGGTCCGGATCGCGGTAGAGTGTCACCGCCACCTTGTCCGGCGCGGCCGAAACCACCACCGGTGCGCGCTCCTGCGCGGCCAGCGGCGCGGCGATCAGCAGCAGCAGGGCGGATAGGCGGCGCACCTTACCAGGGGGTCAGGAAGGTAACGGTCAGCTCGACCTTGCCGTTGGCCGGCACTGGCACTTCCCAGCGGCGCTCGTCCGCATTTTCCTGGATCCCCTTGATGCTTTCCTGCGGCACGCGGACATCGCGCCACCACCACCATTGGCCCAGGCCTCCCTGGACCACGTCGACCGTCACCGGCTCAGGCTTGGCGTTGGTGACCACGTATTTCATCTGGGTGCGCCAGAACTGCTTGGGGTACTCGGCATAGCTGGTAGTCACCGCACCATCTGCCGTGACAGTGCGCCACCGGACGAACTTCTCCCACTCGTCGGTGGTGATGCTCTCGCGCTTTTCGACCACCGGCTGGACCTTGACGTCAAAGGCATCGCCGGTGCGCAGCGCCAGCGAAGAGCCGGCCGGCGTGTGGGGAATGTCGCTCTCGCCGATGAACTGTGCCTGGCCGCGGCTGTCGCGCATGTCGACGCGCACCACCCCGGCCGGCAGCGCCTCGCCGACCCCGCCCTGGCGGGCCGAGGAAAACTTGAGGATCGAGGCCGCACTTTCGGCCTGGTCGGCGCTGGCCAGCCAGGCACTGCGGAACTCATAGCCGCGCCGCGCCGGCACCCCGACGGCATCGAGGAAGCTGACCTGCTTGGTCTGGGCATTGGCAATCGTGGTGCGGCCCTGGATCGGATAGACGTGGAAATCGCCCAGCCGCTGGCTGGTGCCGCTGTCGGTCCCCGCGACATTGCCGCGCGGACGGGTGCCGTTACCACGGTAATACATCGGCGATTGCTGGATCCGCCCGACGCTGCCCGCCACCAGCAGTGCGCGGGCATTGCTGAAGGTCGTGCCGGTCGAATTGGTCAGGGTGATCCAGCCCTGGACATCGATCTTGCCGGCCTTGTCATCGAACAGCGCGACATAGTCCGCCTTCCAGCCCAGGCCCGGCGTCAGATAGCTGAGCGAGAGCGGACGCGGGCCAGCCTTGGCGGCATCGACTGTTACGCTCAGCGTCGGGCGGGCGCGCAGGCCGGGTGGAATGGCATCGAAGATCACCCGCACCGGCAGCCCATCATCGCGCAGCACCTCTATCCGCTCACCGATCTTCAGGACCACGCCGCCGTTCACCGCCAGCACGGTTGCCCGCTCGCGGGTTTCCACGCCGGTTGCCGGGTTGGTGCGCAGCAGGGTGACCGTCTGGCCGATGGCCTTTTCCATCAGCGCCGAAGGGGAGAGCAGGTCATAGTCGAAGTTCTGTTCGACAATCCCGAACCCCTCACCGCCCAGCGTCACCGTTTCAGAGCGGATCTGCGCCGAGACATCGGGAAACTCCTGCCGCGACTTGCCGGCCGGCAGATTGACCTGCCGCACGTCCTGCACCAGCGCTTGGCCGTTGTTGTAGATCGTGACGGAGAGGTCGCCCTGTGCGCTCCGGTCCTGCGCCAGCCCGCTCCCTGCGAGCAGCACCAGCCCCACACCCGTGATGATCCGCCGCATGCCAGTGCTCCTCTTCCCCGTCCCAATCAAAGACTACGCCGTTTCAGCACTTTGTCACCACCCTCGGGCAAGTCAGCTGGTCTGCGTCGTCTGCCCCTTGCGAATCGTGCCAAGCCGATTACGCTTTGCTGAACGCCCGCCATCCTGCGGGTCCGGAGGTGGGGTTTGCTGAATTTCCCAAAGCGGCTGCTGGCCATCGCGCTGGCCGCGGTCGGTGTGGCACTGATTGCGGTGCCAGCCGTGCCGCTGCTCGCGCAAGGCGCGCCGATCCCTTCGGTGCTGGAAGAAATGAAGCTGGTCACCGCCGACGAAGGGCAGGCCGCCTTCATTGCGCGGTTCTCGCCGCAGGAACCTCGGGCAGAGCCGCTTAATTCCAATCCGGAGAGCCCGGCTCTGATCATCCGCAACACGTTGCGGGTGAATTCTATTCCGGTTCGCAGCGCGCAGAAGGGGCTGGTCAGGCAGGTTTCGTTCGAAACCCGTGGCGCCGATCTGGTGATCCGGTTCGATACGGTGAAGCCGGCGACCGTTTCGATCGAACCGGCCGGACCCGCCACGGTCCAGATCAAGATCCGGCCGGTCAGCGAGGAAGAATCGACGGGTAGCCGGCCGCTCGGTTCGCAAAGCGAGCCGGTGGCCAAGGCCAGCGAGCTGAGCCCGCGCGCCGCGTTCAATCCCGGTGACCGCTATGAACTTGTGCCGCTCAAATACGCCGATGTCAGCGAAGTGATCGGCCTGCTGGGTGATGGCACCACGATCGAACCTAACAACGTGTTCATCCGCCGTGAGCCTGGTTTTGGCTCCCCGGCAGCTGGAAATCAGCCCAACTATTACCAGAACCAGGCCGCAGCACAGGCTCCGGCCAAGCCACTTGGTCAGGCGTTCGGCAACGGACTGGGTATCGACCGGCGATTGAACGCGATCTGGATTACCGGCACCGCGGAATACATCGCGCGGATCAAGGACCAGATCGAACTGATCGACGTGCCGGTGGACAGTGTCATCCTGGAAACCCAGTTTGTCGAATTGACCGAATCCGGTGCGAAGAGCCTGGGGATCGATTTCAACAACGGCGCTGGCCAGATTGCGGTCGGACGGCTGGAGACCGGATCGTTCCTGCCGAACAGCATCAGTCTCAATCCGCGCGACGTGCTGCCCTCCGGTGTGCTGCAGGCTGCGATCTATGCGCAGATCGAGAAAGGTGAGGGCCGGATCCTCTCGCGCCCGCGGATTGCGGCGCAGTCAGGTTCCACCGCCAAGATCATCACCGGCGATGCCTTGCCGATCCTCACCTCGATCGCGCTGTCCGGGGTCAACGCTGTCTCGCAGCAGGTGCAATATGTGAATGTCGGGGTGACGCTGCAGATCGCGCCGCGCGTCAGTCCGGATGGTTACGTCACTTCGCAGATCTACGGCGTGGTCTCTTCGGTGACTGGGTTTTCGCAGGGCTACCCGACGATCAGCCAGCGCGAGGCTGAGACTTCGGCATCGGTACGTGATGGGGAAACCTTCGTGATCGGCGGCCTGACGCAGGAAAGCGTATTACGCCGTAAGGGCAAGGTGCCAATCCTTGGCGATATCCCCATCGCTGGCGAGCTGTTCAAGATCGAGCGGTCGACCCGTTCGAAGACCGAGCTCTACATCGTCATCACCCCGCACATCGTGCGCCATCGCCGGTTTGAAGAGAGCGCGGCAGGCGCTGCACCGGCCCCGGAAGCCGCGCCTGCCAATCTGCCAGATCCGAAGAATTGAGCATCATTTCGCGGCGAGGCGAAGCTGCGAAACAATGTTTCGCGCAGGCCAGTCAGTTAACAACAAATACTTGTCAAATTGTGCGAATTCGGGAAATTCCCGCACTAGACACATGCCATTTCTGGGTTAGTCTCACCCCATCGCTCCGTGTTTCGCGGAGGCGGTCGCACTGAAATGAACTCATGGGAGAATGGGGATTATGACTAAGTCGATCCGTTTGGCACTCGCCGCATTGCCGTTCGCCGCTCTGGCGGTTCCAGCGCAGGCCCAAGTGGCCGGGGAAAAGATCCCCAATGCCTATATCTGCGTGTTCAAGGCCGGCGCGGTCGGGCGCGGCCAGGCCGAAGCCGAAGCGCGCGGCGCTGTCCAGGCCCATGGCGGCCAGATCGGCCATGTCTATCGCAACACCATCCGCGGCTTCTCGGCCAACATGCCGGCCGCCGCGATTGAACGCATGAAGGCAGGCAATCCCAACATCGCCTATTGCGAGCAGGACCAGTTCATGGCCACCCCGCCGCTCCGGATCGAAGCCCGGCCGGGCGGCGGCGGCACCCAGCCGGCGCAGGAAACGCCGTGGGGGATCGCCCGCGTCAATGGCGGGGCAGCCGGGACCTTCGGTACGGCCTGGGTCATCGATACCGGGATCGATCAGACCCATCCGGATCTCAACGTCGATACGGCGCGTAGCCGCAGCTTCCTGGGCGGCACGACCCTGCCGTGGGATGAGAACGGCCATGGCACTCACGTTGCGGGTACCATCGCCGCGCTCGCCAACACGATCGGCGTGATCGGCGTTGCACCGGGCGCTCCGGTGGTCGCGGTGCGCGTGCTCAACCGCCGCGGCAGCGGGACCAATTCGGGCGTGATCGCCGGGGTCGACTATGTCGGCGGCGCCGGCCGTTCGGGCGATGTCGCCAACATGAGCCTTGGCGGCGGTGTCAGCCAGGCGCTCGACGATGCGGTGATCGCCGCTGCCGCCGGGGGCGTGAAGTTTGCGCTGGCAGCCGGTAACGAAAGCGATGATGCCAACAATCATTCGCCGGCCCGTGCCGAAGGTGCGAACGTCTTTACGGTCTCGGCTTTTGCCGCCGGCGATGTCTGGGCGAGCTTCTCAAACTATGGCAACCCGCCAATTGAATATGCTGAGCCGGGCGTGTCGATCAAGTCGACCTGGCTCTCGGGTGGCTACAACACCATCAGCGGCACCTCGATGGCGACACCGCACCTGGCTGGCATCCTGCTGGCCCGGGCGACCCCGGCCAACGGTGGTACCGTCAGCGGCGACCCGGCCGCACCGGCGGACACGATCGGCACGCGCTGAGCGATCAGCTGACGACAAGCGAAGGGGTCCGGGCAACCGGGCCCCTTTTGCTTGGCGCTCAGTTGGTCACCACCTCGCGGCTGCGCGCCTTGGCCTGGATGGTGGCGCGGTCGAAATAGACCGGCTTGAACCGCTTTGCAGCGAACAGTGCGGCCTGGTCGGCGAAGTGTGGGCTGTCCGGGCGGGTGGTTGCCGCGCCATAGGGCTGGATCGATTCCGAGCGGACCTGGCCGGCCTGGTCCCACTCGATCAGCATGACGAAGCTGTCGCCATGCTTGATCGAGAGGCGGCCGTCAGGATCGGCGTCCCAGTCGGTCGCAGCGCGCAGCGTATCGCCGCCGCCGTCCATCGGCAGGTCGACCTTACCCTGCCGGATCCGCAGCACATCGCCCAACGGCGGATCGATCCGGCCGAAGTGTTGCTTGAGGTGCGCGACAGTCTCCGTCAGCACCGCCGCGGGATCGGGTGGAGACTTCAGGCCATAACTGGCCTTCATCGCCGGTTCGAGTATCATCACCGCCAGCGCATCGGCGCCATTGCCGCGCCCGTCGGCGGTCATGTCCCACCCGGCGAGCAGGCGCTGGGCCTCGGCCAGATCGCCGGAGAGCTTCAGCTTGGCGATGCCATCGAGCATCCAGGCGACATAGCCAGCGCGCTCGTAGCCAGTATCGTACTTGATCCGCAGCAGCTCCGCCCGGCCGATCTTCGGCGTTTCCGCCAGAAGCTTCGCCGCGCGCAGGGTGCGGTTGGTCAGGTCGGTCTCGACCCCCCAGATCGCCGGAACGCTGGCCGGATCAAGCTCGCTGCCCGATCCTGCCGCCAGGAACGGGGTATTGTTTGAATTGAACACATAGCCCGAGGCCGGGTTCACCACCTTGGGCACCTGGCGCCACGCGATCGGCCCGCGCCAGATCAGGTCCGAGCGATCACCCGGCACGACCCCGCGCCAGTCCGGCCCGGGCTTCCGGTCGGGCAGGGCGGCATTGTACCAATAGGCGATCGTGCCCGTCTTGTCGGCGTAGATGAAGTTGGTTGCCGGCACGGCCTGCAGCGCCATGCCCGCCTGCCACTGCGCAAAGTCCTGGGCATGGGTGATGCGGTAGTACTGGGTCACGCTGTCGACCCGGTCCATCCCCGCATAGCGCACGGCAAAGGCACCGCGATCGTTGACCATCGCCGGGCCATGCTGGCTGCGCCAGACCGTGCGCGGCACCGGCAGCACGAACGGACCGAGCCGCACTGGCAGCCAGACCCGCTTGCTCTGCAAGGGCTGCCATTGTCCGTCGAGCCGGTAGCGCGTGCCGCTGCTATCCAGGTCCAGCTGGTAGATGTCGATCAGGTCGGGCCGGTTGACCGTGTTGGTCCAGCCCAGGTTGGCGTTGTGGCCCATGAAGGGGAAGGGCGAGCCGGGGAAAGTTGCCCCGGCAAAATTCCAGCCCTGGTCGCTTGAGATGCGCAATTCGTACCAGGCCACGCCCCCGCGCCACGGCTGGTGGCTGTTGGAGAACAGCCGGGTCACGCCGTCGCCCGAACGCTTCGGCGCAATCGCGAAGGCATTGGAGCCGGCGTTCTCGGCCGTCTCGCCAATCGGCAGCGGCATGGGCCGGCTCGTCACCAGCTGGTCGCCGCCGCCCTGCCCGAACAGCGGGTTCGGCTTGCCATCCAACCGGGGGCCATGTTCCGGGCGAAATTCCGTCCCCTCGCTCAACGGGCGCAGGACCCGGTCGAGCCCGAAGAAGAACGGCAGGCGCAGGGCAAAGCCGGTGGCGATGTCCTTGCCGTTGACCGGGAACAGTCGCGCCAGCTTGATCTCGCCGCGGTGCTGCGCGGCATAGCGGTTGAGACCTGCCGCATAGGCTTCCAGCACGGCGCGGACATCGGCCGGCAATTTGTCATAGCCACGATCCGCCGCGCCACGGGCAGCGACGAAGTGATAGGCAAAATCGACCCCGGCCCCTTCCTCCCCCGCAATCGCCCCATAGCGCCCGCGGGTCATGGCCACGACTTCCTGCAGCGTGCTGTAATCGTCCTCGGCGTGGGCGCAGGCCGTGCCGAAAGCAACATCGGCGTCGGTCTTGCCCAGGATCTGCGGCTCGCCCCATTCGTCGCGGATCACCTCGGCGCGATAGTCGCGCACCGGGGGCGGCGGGCCGGGTTGTTCGGCGAAATAGGGTTCCCATGAGGCGAGCGTTACCGCCGCGATTCCCGTCACTAACGCCAGCCCGCCCAGGCCCTTGCCTATCCAACCCATCTCGCTCCCCTTGCAATTATTATCGCGCGCGCTTTGCGCCACCTTGAAATGCTGGACGAAGATGGTCAATTGCGCGGCAACGGGCTGGGGGGCTTGTCTTGGGAGAATTCACCATGCGCCTCCTGTTGGCCGCTACCTGCCTTGCTGCACTTCCGCTTTCCGCTGCCCCGGCCCTGGCCCAGACCGTAATCGGTTCGGGTGTTTCGGCCTCGACCGCGAAGAACAGCGCCGAACGTCCGATTGCCTTTGCCAATACCGCCCCGGCCGATGCCGCCCTGGTCGTGCTGACGGCCGACAAGGCGCTGCCCGCCGACGCGCCGCTGTCCAGCGATGAGCGCAAGGCGCTCGAAGCCGCGCTGGCCGCGTCCGGCTTCACGGCCCAGGCGAATGAAGTGCTCTCGCTGCGCGGGATCGGCGCGCGGCCGCGGATCATGCTGGTCGGCCTCGGCACGGAACCCGGTGCGCGCGCGGTAATGGAAGCTGCCGGCAAGGCCGCGCAGGACCTGCGCGGGGAAAAGGCCGCGATCGCGCTGTTCGGCGCGGGCGATGCCAAGCGGATGGCTGACGCCGCGCTGGGCTATTCACTCGGCCAGTACCGGTTTGACAAGTACAAGTCGGCCGCCACGCCGCCGCCGGTCGCGCCCGTCACGGTGCTGGGTAGCGACACGGCCGGAGCCAAGGCGGCCTGGGACGCGCGCCATGCTGGCCTGGCCGAAGGGGTCCGCTTCACGCGCGACATGGCGACCGAGCCCGCCAGCGCGATCTATCCCGAAAGCTTCGTGGCCCGCACGCGTGAGGCTTTTGCCGGGATCGCCGGCGTCTCGATCGAGGTGCTGGACGAGACGGCCATGCGCAAGCTCGGCATGGGTTCACTGGTCGGCGTGGGGCAGGGCAGTCCGCGCGGCTCGCGCCTGCTGCTGGTGACCTACAAGGGCGCAGAGGGCGCGCCACTGGCCATGGCGGGCAAGGGCATCACCTTTGACAGCGGCGGGGTCTCGATCAAGCCGGGTGCCAACATGTGGCAGATGAAGGCCGACATGTCGGGCGCTGCCGCGGTGGTCGGTGCGGCGCTCAGCCTCGCGCGCAGCAAGGCGCCGGTCCATGTCGTCGCTGTGGCCGCGCTGGCTGAGAACATGCCCGATGGGAACGCCCAGCGTCCTGGTGACGTGGTCCGCACGATGAGTGGCAAGACCATCGAAATCCTTAACACCGATGCCGAAGGTCGCCTGGTGCTGGCCGATGCGGTCGAATATGTCGCCGCCACCCGCAAGCCCTCGGCCATCGTCGATATCGCCACGCTGACCGGCTCGGCCTCGGCCGCGCTCGGGGATGAATATGCCGCGCTGTTCTCGCGCGGGGATGCGATCACGGCAGCGGTGCAGAAGGCGGGCGACACCAGCGGTGAGCGGGTCTGGCGCCTGCCGCTCCACCCGAACTATGCTGACGACATGAAGAGCGACATCGCCGACATCAAGAACGTGGTCGAAAGCGGCTCGCCCGGCGCCGGGTTCGGCGCGCACTTCATTGGCCACTTCATCGATCCGGCGATGCCCTGGGCCCATATCGACATGGCCGGGACGATGTGGGCCAGCAGCTCGCAGCCGCTGACCCCCAAGGGCTCGACCGGCTATGGCGTGCGCCTGCTGGATGAACTGGCCCGCAACTGGAAGCCTTGATCGCCGGCTAAATACATGAAACCATGCGACGTCTCGGGATGGGAGAGGTCGCATGGCATTCACTTCGGACAATTGGGATCGCCGCCGCTTGCTGGCCGGCCTTGGCGCGGGTGGGGCGCTGCTTTGGTTGGCTCCGCCAGCGAGTGCGCAATTGCTCGGCACGGGACTTAACCAATTGCTCGGCAAGGCCTCGGATGGCGCGCTCGACAAGCTGGCCGTGCCAGGGGCGTTCTATGCCGATCCGGCGGTGCGAATTGCCGTGCCGCTGCTGGGCGGCGGGGCCGGCAAGACGCTGGGCGGGCTGCTGGAGCGGGGGCGCTCGGCCGGACTGACCGATGGCTTGACCCGCAAGCTCAACGATGCCGCCGGGCTGGCCGCGAAAGAGGCCAAGCCGGTGTTCCGCGCCGCCATCTCGCGCCTGTCGCTGAAGGACGTGCCGGGCATCGTCAAGCAGAGCGACGGAGCGAGCCAGTACCTGCGGACCAGCGCCGCGCCCGAATTGACCGGCAAGCTGCGGCCGTTGATCGATAGCGCGCTGGGCCAGGTTGGTGCCTTCAAATTGCTCGATGACCTGACTCGCAGTGTTCGGCTGGGCGGCGTCGCCGGGCTCAGTCGCGATCGGCTCGGCGCTTCGGTAACCGACCAGGCCTTGAACGGGATCTTCAAATATATCGGCGCGGAAGAGGGCAAATTGCGCGCGGATCCACTCAAGCCGGCGGGCAGCTTGTTGAAGGGCATTCTCGGCAACTGATCTTTTCTCGATACGCCCTCTTGTGTTGCCGATAAGCAACACTACCTTCGGTGTCACAGGAGGGTGACACACCATGAACCTCGAGAAGTTTACCGACCGCGCCAAGGGCTTCCTGCAGTCCGCGCAGACCGTAGCGATTCGCCTGAACCACCAACGGATCACGCCTGAGCACATCCTCAAGGCCCTGCTCGAAGACAACGAAGGCATGGCCGCCGGACTGATCCAGCGCGCTGGCGGGAATCCCGCCCTGGCCCAGGCCAAGGTGGACGAAGCACTGGCGAAGATTCCGGCCGTTTCGGGCAGCGGCGCCCAGGCCGCACCGGGGCTGGAAAACGATTCCGTCCGGCTGCTCGACGCGGCTGAACAGCTATCGGCCAAGGCCGGGGACAGCTTTGTCTCGGTCCAGCGGATGCTTCAGGCCCTGGCGCTCGCCGCGACCAATCCGGCCGGCCAGGCGCTCAAGGCGGCTGGCGTCGATGCGCAGAAGCTGGAAGCCGCCATCCAGGAGCTGACCGGCGGGCGCACGGCTGATAACGCCAGCGCCGAAAACGCCTATGAAGCGATGAAGAAGTACGCCCGCGACCTGACCCAGGCCGCGCGCGACGGCAAGCTCGATCCGGTGATCGGCCGCGACGAGGAAGTGCGCCGCGTGATGCAGGTGCTCTCTCGCCGCACGAAGAACAACCCGGTGCTCATCGGTGAGCCTGGCGTGGGCAAGACCGCGATCGCCGAGGGCCTCGCGCTGCGCATCGCCAATGGCGACGTGCCCGACAGCCTCAAGGATCGCCGCCTGATGTCGCTCGACATGGGCAGCCTGATCGCCGGCGCGAAGTATCGCGGCGAGTTCGAGGAACGGCTCAAGGCCGTGCTCGACGAGGTCAAGGGCGCCGAGGGCGAGATCATCCTGTTCATCGACGAGATGCACACCCTGATCGGGGCGGGCAAGGGCGAGGGGGCGATGGACGCCTCCAACCTCTTGAAGCCCGCGCTGGCTCGCGGCGAGTTGCACTGCATCGGCGCGACCACGCTCGACGAATACCAGAAGTACGTCGAGAAGGACCCGGCGCTGCAGCGGCGCTTCCAGCCGGTCTTCGTGGGCGAACCGACGGTCGAGGATACGATCTCGATCCTGCGCGGCCTCAAGGAGAAGTACGAGTTGCACCACGGCGTGCGGATTGCCGACAACGCGATCGTTGCCGCGGCGACGCTATCCAACCGCTATATCGCGGACCGTTTCCTGCCCGACAAGGCGATCGACCTGATGGACGAAGCCGCCAGCCGCATCCGCATGGAAGTCGAATCCAAGCCGGAAGAGATCGAAGTGCTCGACCGGCGGATCATCCAGCTCAAGATCGAGGAACTGGCTCTCGCCAAGGAGAGTGACCAGCCGTCGAAGGATCGGCTCGCCACGCTCAAGGAAGAGCTGGCCAACCTCGAGCAGCAAAGCGCAGAGTTGACCACCCGCTGGCAGAACGAACGCGACAAGATTGCCGCCGAGGGCAAGATCAAGGAAGCGCTCGATCACGCGCGGCTCGAACTCGAACAGGCCCAGCGCGCCGGCGACCTCGCCAAGGCGGGGGAGCTGTCCTACGGGCGCATTCCCGAGCTCGAGAAGCAGCTCGAAGAAGCCCAGGGTGCGAGCGAGAACGCGCTGCTGCGCGAGGAAGTCACCGCCGACGACATCGCCTCGGTTGTCAGCAAGTGGACCGGGATTCCGGTCGACCGGATGATGGAAGGCGAGCGCGAGAAGCTGCTCAAGATGGAGCAAGTGATCGGCCAGCGGGTGATCGGCCAGCAGGACGCGGTCGTGGCCGTGTCCAAGGCCGTCCGCCGCGCCCGCGCCGGGCTGCAGGACCCGAACCGGCCATTGGGCTCGTTCCTGTTCCTCGGCCCCACGGGCGTCGGCAAGACCGAGCTGACCAAGGCGCTGGCCGGCTTCCTGTTCGACGATGACACGGCGATGGTTCGCATCGACATGTCGGAGTTCATGGAAAAGCACTCGGTCGCCCGCCTGATCGGCGCGCCTCCGGGCTATGTCGGTTATGAGGAAGGTGGCGTGCTGACCGAGGCGGTGCGGCGCCGGCCCTATCAGGTCGTGCTGTTCGACGAGGTCGAGAAGGCCCACAGCGACGTGTTCAACGTGCTGCTGCAGGTGCTGGACGATGGCCGGTTGACCGACGGGCAGGGGCGCCAGGTGGACTTCACCAACACGCTGATCATCCTGACCAGCAACCTGGGCAGCCAGTATCTGGCCAACCTGGAAGAAGGCCAGGACGTGGAAACCGTCGAGCCGCAGGTGATGGAAGTGGTGCGCGGGCATTTCCGCCCCGAATTCCTCAACCGGCTGGACGAGATCATCCTGTTCCACCGCCTGGGCGTCGAACACATGGCCCCGATCGTGGAGATCCAGGTTGGCCGCGTCGGCAAGCTGCTCAAGGACCGCAAGATCGTGCTCGATCTGACCGATGCGGCCAAGCGCTGGCTGGGCCGGGTGGGCTACGATTCGGTCTATGGCGCACGGCCGCTCAAGCGGGCGGTGCAGCGTTACCTGCAGGATCCGCTGGCGGAAAAGCTGCTCGGCGGCGAGATCCCCGACGGCGCAACCATCAAGATCGACGAGGGCGACGGCGCGCTGAACTTCGCGGTCGGCTAAAGCGCGCGGACCATGTGATCGGGCGGGCGCGGGGGCTCAAAATCCTCGCGCCGCCAGATCGCATTGGCTGGCTCTTCGGGATCGGGGATCGCGAACTTCAGGTAGCCGAAATAGGTCGCGATGATCCGCTCGGCAGGATCGGTGATCGCCGTGCGGCCGTGCATGAAGCGCGTATTGTCGAGTAGCAGCAGATCGCCCTTGCGCCAGGTTACCGCGATCGAGAGCTGATCCCCGATTGCCTTGATTTCCTGTAGCCAGGCCTCTGGCACCGGGGTGAAATCGTCCAGCAGCGGGAAGTTGGGCCGCCCATTGTTGAACCGCGCGAACAGCAGGAAATTGCCGAACGCCAGCTCGTCGGCGAACATCGGCTTGTGCAGCGCCGGCCGCGAAAAGTGCCGTGCGACCCGCCCGTCGTTGAGCCGCATGAACTGGTATGGGCAGCCAGGCGGCGGATTGCGCAGCTGGTCATCGGTGGGCGTATCCGTCCCCAGCCAGTATTGCAGCAAGCTGGGCCAGGTCGCCTTGAGGTAAACCAGCCGCCGGCCTTCCAGTCCCTGCCGGATATGCGGCGGCAGGGCCTGGGCCAGCGCGATACCGTCGCAGGCGGTGGTGCGTCCACCTTCGCCCGGCGGCGAGAGGCAGCAGAACATCGCCAGATCGGGCTTCCACGGCTCACGCGAGAGTTCCGGATGCAGTGCGAAGGCCCGATCCCCGCCATCGACATTGTAGAGCGACCGCGCCGGATCGAGCGGCATCCGCCCTGGGCTTTCGTTGACCACGGCCGTCGCGCAAAGGTCGCGGGCCAGGGTGTTGAACGCATCGATGCCCGCCTGGAATCCATGAAACAGCAAGGCTCCATGGGCCTTGTATTGTTTGATCACCGCATCGCGATCGAGCCCATCGAGGCTGGTTTCGCCGTCAGGTTCGACCACGGCCAGCGGCAGGCGCGGGGAAGGGGGATGAAAGCGGGCCATGACTCCCCTCCCGATAGCGCATGGCCGATAGCCCGGCTATAGCCGGCTGCGATGTCCATCACGATCGACCAGCTCGTGGCATCTCCGGATGCCTACTTTCACTCATTCGAGGGCGAGGAGGCGGTGTTCGTGCCGATGGACCGTGCGGCCTATGCCCGTTCGATCTTCCTCGATCGCCGGATCCAGCCCGCGGCGGAAGGCGTGTGGCGCGTGCCACTGGCGGCGCTGCCGGGGCGGGTTCCAGCGGCGCAGCCGATCCGCTGGATCTTCCATGTCGCCCAGTGCGGCTCGACCCTGCTAGCCAATGCGCTGGAAGCGTTGAGCGAAGACATCGTCCTGCGCGAACCCTTTGCGCTGCGCCAGCTGGGCCTGGCCCCTGATCCAGCTGGGCTGGATATTGCCTTGAGCCTGCTCTCGCGGCGCTATCCGGGCGGCGGGGCCACGCTGATCAAGGCCAATGTCCCGGTCAACTTCATCCTGCCAGTGATCAGTGCGGCGCAGGCCTGTGCCCCGGCGATCTTCCTCTATTGCGAGCTGGAGGACTATCTCCTCGCCATCCTGCGCAGTGCCAACCACCGCGCCTGGTTGCGCAATGCCACCGGCCTGCTGGCCGGGCACCTGGGCGATCTTTCGGCGTTGAGCGACGCGGAGCTGGGCGCTGCACTGTGGCTGGCGATGCGGCGGCGCTATGTCGCGGCGCTGGCGCAGATGCCGCAAAGCCGCAGCCTTGATGCCGAGCGCTTCTTTGGCGCACCGCAGCAAGTGCTGGAGGCGGCGGCCGGGCTGTTCGGGCTGGCGGCTGACCCGGACCGGATCGCTGCAGTCGTCAATGGCCCGCTGTTCGCGACCTATTCGAAGAACCCGGCCCACGCCTTCGACAATGCCGCTCGGCTCGCCCGGCGCGATGCCCTGGCAGTGGAGTTGCAGGATGATTTGGCGCAGGCGCGCGCCTGGGTTTCCGCCAATGGTCCGGATGCGATGGATATCGCGACCCGGTTAGAGGTAGCCAGGCTCTGACCCCGCAGTCCTGTTAAAAGAATGGGGGCCGGAACTTGCGTTCCGGCCCCCGAACTTTTGCCTTGGACAGGACGATCAGAAGCGGGCGCGGGCGCCAGCGAAGAAGGTCCGGCCGCGGAACGAGTAGATTGCGCTACCCGCACCGGTGGCAGTGGTCGCGCCCTTCGGCACGCCCTGGTTCATGAAGTTGTCGACGCCCATGTAGAGCAGCAGCGAGTTGCCATTGGCGTCCTTCTTGACGTCGATGTCAACGCGCAGATCGTGGTACCAGACCCGCGGGAACTTGGTGACCGGGAACGCGTCAATGTTCTGCGGATCGATGCCATTCAGCGGGAACAGGTTGTTGTAACCGGTGATCAGCATCGGGCCGATGTAGCGGGTACGGTAACCCAGGGTGACCGGACCGACACCGAAGTTGAAGTCCCAGCGGAACTCATCCTTCGGATCGCCCAGCTGACCCAGGATCCGGCTTTCGAAGGTCGGACGGGTCGGGTCCTGATAGTTGCTGTTGATCAGGCTGTGGGTGTAGATCGCGTCGGTGCTGAAATCCAACCAGCCGAAATCGTGGCGATAGTTGAAGTTCACGTCGATCCCGCGGCGCACGCGCTTGGCGAAGTTGACCGGCGCATTGATCAGCGAGTTGCCGAGAATGCGGCCCGGCTGTTCACCCAGCGGCCCGGTGCCCGGACCAGCCCAACGGGTGAACTGGCCGCAGAAGATGTTCGGGCGCGGCGTGTCGTAGCACAGGTTAACCAGGGTATTCGGCGCGATGCTGGCGATCACGTTCTTCACCGTGATGTCGTAGAAGTCGACCGACAGGCTGAAGTTCGGGATCCAGCGCGGCTGGATCACGGCACCAACCGTGTACGAATCCGACACTTCCGAGATCAGGTTCGGGTTCGAACCGCTGACGATCGGCAGCGACTGGGTGATGTTGGTGAAACCAGCCAGGTTGGTGGCACCGATATCAGCCAGGCAGTTCTGCTGACGGACCCCGGTACCAATGTTGGCCGGGTTGCACGGATCGACGAAGCCATTCGAGAAGTTCGGGACCAGCGGGAAGCCGGTTTCCGAAACGTTCGGCGCACGCACCGCGCGGCTGTAGTTGGCGCGGAAGCGGATGTCCGAGACCGGGGTCCAGTCCACACCGGCGTTGTACGACCACTGCGTACCGACGTTGCCCTGATACTGGGCGACGCGGGCCGCGCCGCTCAGGGTCAGTTCCTGGATCAGCGGGATGTCCTTGAGCAGCGGCAGACGGACTTCCGCGTAGCCTTCCTTCACTTCAAACGGCGTCGGCTTGAAGGTCGGGATCGACACGCCATTGGTAAAGCCGTCGGTGACAAACGCGTCCTGCTGATAGAACGCGGTTTCACGGCGGTATTCGCCGCCCAGCGCGAAGCTGACCGGACCACCCGGCAGGTTGAAGAACCCGCTGGTGTCACCCGACATGAAGGCCGAACCGACGAACTGCGAAAGGCCCGAATTCGCGGTGAAGGTGCGCGCGAAGTAGGCCGCCGAAGCGCGATTGTCGGCCATGCCGAACGGATTGTAGGGCACGCAGGCCGCGATATCGGCAGCGAGGCGCGCCGCGTTGACCGTCGACGAACCGGCGAAGCCGACCAGCTGCACGGCCGAGGCCGGATCGAACTGGGCGCGGCACTGGATCTGACCGGTCACCGGGTTGCGGCCGGCATCCATGGCCAGCGCGAAACGCTGACGATCGATGAAGCCATTGGTGGTGACGTCTTCACGGAACTGGCCGTAGTTGGCCGACACTTCGTAAGTCCAGTCAGTGTTGAACGTGCCGCGCACGCCGAGCACGGCGCGCCAGGTATCACGCTGGAACTTCTCATCGCGCAGGCCCACGTCGAGCAGGTTGCGGGCGACCACGAAGCGATAGCTGCCGTTTGCAATGTTGGCGATATCGGTCGCGGACAGGTTGCCGGCAGCCGGGCAGGTGACCTGCAGGTCCGAACGGCAACCTGCAGCCAGGATCGCGTTGGACAGCAGGGTGCGGTCCGCCGGGTTCAGGAACGGGTTGTCGATGCGCGGACGCTCACGGAAGTCGGTCGTGCCGCCAGTGCCCTGGATGAACGACGGACCGGCGTTGTTGCCGAGCGCGTTGACGCGGTTCCACTTGGCTTCGAGGAACACTTCGGCCGCCGGCGAGAATTCGTGCCGCGCCAGCAGGTTGAAGTTCATGCGTTCGGTGAACGGCAGGACCGAAACGGTATTGCCTTCGCGGCCGGTCTGGCCGTTGCTGTTGTAGATGCCGCTGTTGATGCCGGTGCCGAAGCGGGTGCCGGTTTGTGCGGTCAGGCGACCTTCGGGGGAGAAGATGTAGGTGCAGCTGAACGCCGCGCCCAAGTTGTTCGGCCCACCGTTGTTCGGGGTGGTGGCGTTGCCGCACGGACCCGCGCCCGCGATGTTGCGCTGGTTGACCGGGATCAGGCCAGCGTAGTGGATCGTCGTGCTGCTCAGGTTCGTGAAGTATTGCGTGTCAGGGAACCCGTCACCGCCGAACACGATGCCGGTGCCGCCGTCGGAATCGACGGTGCCGTAGTTGTCATTGCTGCGGAACGCCGGAACGTCCGAGGCAAAGACGCGGTCAGCGCGCGCATATTCACCGTGCAGGGTGATGTTGCTGGCGCCGTCGTTGAAGTTCTTGCCCCACATGGCCGAGACATACTGGTTGCCGCCGAAGCCGGCTTCGGTGATGCCGGCCGAAGCGCGCATCTGGAGGCCTTCATAGCTGCGACGCAGCACGAAGTTGACCACGCCCGCGATCGCGTCCGAACCGTAGATCGCCGAGTTACCGCCGGTGACGATGTCGACGCGTTCGATCAGGTCGTTCGGGATGGTGTTGACGTCAGGCGAGACGGCGTTGTTGAGGATGTCCGCCGCCACGTGGCGACGACCATTGACCAGCACCAGGGTGCGCTGGGTGCCGAGGCCGCGAAGGTCGAGCAGGTTGAGGCCGGCGATGCCGATGCCCAGACCCGGGTTCTGCTGGGCAAAGGTGCTGCGCAGCTGGGGCAGGTCGTTCAGGGTGTCGCCGATGTTGGTCTGACCCTGCTTCAGGAAGGTTTCGCCACCGATCGAGGTGATCGGCACGGTCGAGCTCAGGTTCGGGCGCGGAATGCGCGAACCGGTGACGACGATCGTGTTGGTTTCTTCAGTGTCGCAGACACTGTTGTTGTTTTCATCGGCGCACTCTGCGGCCTGCGGCAGGGCATCCTGCGCGGCGGCCGGCGTGGCGATGGTCGCTACACCCAGCACAGCAACCGCGAGCGCGGCGCTTTGAAGGCTGGTCGCGCGGTACAGCGCGGACTTGCTGAAGAACTTCATGTGTTAGCCCCTTGATCTTGACCCGACAGATGGCCGGATAAGCGCGAAAAGAGGTGCCCTTGGAGAGGGAATCACCTTTCAGGCCCCCTACGGGACCGGATGAGCGTTCCTGAAATATGCGAAATCACCATGCAATTTGGAATTAAGGCTAGGTACATGATTCTGCTGCGCTGTTGTCATTTTACCACAGAACCGGCCAGACTGGTGCCCCAGCCGAAGCAAACGCGCCCGAGATGGGCGCTTGACGCTCTGCCGACAGCTCCTTAATCGATCGATTAAACAGACCTTGCAGGAAGAAGGAATCGGATCGATGGCTACTGCCTATATCGTTGATGCTGTGCGCACCGCCGGGGGCCGCCGTGGTGGACGTCTCGCCGGGGTGCATCCGGTAGACCTGGCCGCCGCGACGCTCGACGCGCTGGTTTCGCGCACCGGGGTGGATCCCGATGCCATCGAAGACGTGATCATGGGCTGCGTCAGCCAGGGTGGCCAGCAGGCCGGCCAGGTCGGCCGTAACGCCGTGCTTGCCGCCAAGCTGCTGCCGCAATCGACCCCGGCGGTGACGATCGACCGCCAGTGCGGTTCCTCGCAGCAGGCGATCCAGTTTGCCGCCCAGGCCGTGATGAGCGGGACCCAGGACGTGGTGATCGCCGCCGGGATCGAAAGCATGACCCGCGTGCCGATGGGTTCCACCGCGATCTTCCACATGAAGGAAGGCCTGGGCAACTACAAGTCGCCGGGCCTTGAAGAGAAGTATCCGGGCGTATCCTGGTCGCAGTTCATGGGCGCCGAGATGATCGTCAAGAAGCACGGCTTCACCAAGGATCAGCTCGATCAGTTTGCCTATGCCAGCCACCTGCGCGCTAAGGCGGCGACCGAGGCCGGGGCCTTCATGAACGAGATCGTGCCGATCGAGATCGAAACCGCCGAGGGCAAGGCCTGGCACACGATCGACGAAGGCATCCGCTTCGACGCAACGCTCGAAGGGATCGCCGGGGTCAAGCTGCTGCAAGAAGGCGGCGCGCTGACGGCGGCAACTTCCAGCCAGATCTGCGACGGCTCGTCTGCTGCGCTGGTCGTCTCGGAAGCAGCGCTCAAGCGCTATAACCTGACCCCGCTGGCCCGCGTCCACACCCTGACCGTGACCGCCGGCGATCCGGTGATCATGCTGGAAGAGCCGCTGTTCGCGACTGACAAGGCCCTGGCCAAGGCCGGCCTGTCGATTGGTGACATCGATCTCTATGAAGTCAACGAAGCCTTTGCCTCGGTGCCGATGGCCTGGCTCAAGCACACCGGCGCCGATCCGGCAAAGCTCAACGTCAATGGCGGCGCGATCGCGCTGGGGCATCCGCTGGGCGCCTCGGGCACCAAGCTGATGTCGACGCTGCTCCACGCGCTCAAGGCGCGCGGCGGCAAGTATGGTCTGCAGACCATGTGCGAAGGCGGCGGTGTCGCCAACGTCACGATTGTGGAAATGGTTTAAGGTTCAAAGGAGCTATCTGACATGAAACTCGACAACACTGTTGCCGCTGTCGTCACCGGCGGGGCTTCGGGCCTTGGTGCCGCGACTGCCCGCGCGCTCGCCGCCAAGGGCGTCAAGGTCGCGATCTTCGACCTGCAGGAAGAGAAGGGCAAGGCGATCGCCGCCGAACTGGGCGGCGTGTTCTGCGAATGCAACGTGACCGACGATGCTTCGGTCGACGCGGCCTTTGCCAAGGCCCGCGAAGCCCATGGGCAGGAGCGGATCCTGGTCAATTGCGCCGGTACCGGCAATGCGATCAAGACTGCCAGCCGCAGCAAGGAAGATGGCTCGATCAAGCACTTCCCGCTCGATGCCTTCAACTGGATCGTCCAGATCAACCTGGTCGGCACCTTCCGCTGCATCGCCAAGTCGGCAGCCGGGATGATGACGCTTGAGCCGCAGGAAGACGGTGATCGCGGTGCGATCGTCAACACCGCCTCGGTTGCCGCCGAAGACGGCCAGATGGGCCAGGCGGCCTATTCGGCCTCGAAGGGCGGCGTTGTCGGCATGACCCTGCCGATTGCCCGCGACCTTGCCAGCGAGAAGATCCGCGTCAACACCATCCTGCCGGGCATCTTCGATACCCCGCTCCTGGCCGGCGCGCCGCAGAACGTGCGCGATGCGCTGGGCGCCACGGTGCTCAACCCCAAGCGCCTCGGCCAGCCGGACGAGTATGCCAATCTTGCCATGTGCATGATCGAGAACGGCTACTTCAACGGCGAGGACGTTCGCCTCGACGGCGGCATCCGCATGGCGCCGCGTTAAGCTACTGAACCTGGCCGGGCGCTGCTGGACAGCGCCCGGTCGCTACCCTCCCCGGGAGAGAGACATGGGCTATTCGCAGATCGACCTTCATATTGCCGAGGGGATCGCCACCCTGACCCTCAACCGGCCGGAGAAGATGAATGCCTTTACCGGCACGATGATGAACGAGATCATCGATGCGATGGACCGCACCGACGCCGATGACTCGGTCCGGGCGGTGATCTTTACCGGGGCCGGGGAGCGCGCCTTCTGCGCCGGGGCCGATCTTACCCCCGAAGATGGCCGTGCGGTATTTTCTGACTCCACCCCGGTCGAGGACCTGTCCGATCCGCGCGTGCGCGATGGCGGCGGTTTGCTGACACTGCGCCTGTTCCAATCGAAGAAGCCGCTGATCTCGGCCTGCAACGGCGCGGCCGTGGGCGTGGGCGTGACCATGCAGCTGCCGATGGATATCCGCCTGGCCAGCGACAACGCCCGCTATGGCTTTGTCTTCGCTCGCCGCGGGATCGTGCCGGAAGCCTGCTCCAGCTGGTTCCTGCCCAAGATCGTCGGGATCAACCAGGCGCTCGAATGGTGCATGACCGGCCGCATTTTCGGGGCCGAGGAAGCGCTCAAGGGCGGGCTGGTCCGTTCGGTCCACGCGCCGGGCGAATTGATCGATGCCGCCCGCGGCCTGGCGCGCGAGATTGCCGATAATACCTCGGCCGTTTCGGTCGCCATGACCCGCGCGATGCTCTGGCGGATTCCCTCGGGCGATCACCCGATGGCAGCCCACAAGGTCGATAGCCGGGCGATCTACCGGCTGTCCAAGGGCGGCGATGCGAAGGAAGGTGTGCAAAGCTTCCTCGAAAAGCGTCCGCCCGCCTTTCCGCTACGGGTTTCGAGCGATATGCCGGACTTCTACCCGTGGTGGGGAGAGGAGCCGCCCTTCGCATGAGCCAGTCATCGGTCGCCGAACAAGCCGATACGCCAGAGGGCGCGCGCGAACTGCTGCTGCATACCGCTTCGACGATCATGCGCGAGGGCGACATCGTCGATATCTCGCTGTCCGAACTGTCGCTGCGCTCGGGGCTGAATTCGGCGCTGGTCAAGTACTACTTCGGCAACAAGGCCGGACTGATGAAGGCCCTGCTCGATCGCGACATGCAGGGCATCGTCCACGCGGTCGATGCGCTGATGTCGAAGGAGTGGGATCCCGAAGCGCGGCTGCGGCACCATATCGGCAAGATGGTCGACACCTATTTCGAGACGCCCTACCTCAACCGCTTGCTGATGCGGCTGGTGCGCGAAAGCGATCCTGAAGAGGCGCACCGCATCGCGGACTCCTATCTCAGCCCGCTGAGCCGTGCCTATGACCGGCTGATCAAGGATGGGGTCAAGCAGGGCGTCTTCCGCAAGGTCGATCCGCAGCTGTTCTATTTCACCGCGACCGGCGCCTGCGACCGGTTCTTTTCCTCGCGGCTGGTGCTGAAGCATTGCTACGATACCGAGGCGCTGACCGAGGAACTGCGCGATCGTTACCGCGAACACTGCATCGATTTCATCATGGCGGGAATCCTCGCGCATCACTGAGCGGAGGTCCGGCATGAGCCACTGGCATATCGGCGTAATCGGCGGCTCGGGCCTGGCGGGCGGGGTCGGACTTGAAGACGCCCAGGAAATCGCGGTCGAAAGCCCGTTCGGCGCGCCATCGGCGGCAGTCACCACCGGCACCCTGGCCGGGGTGCGCGTCACTTTCCTGCCGCGCCACGGGATCGGGCATGCCATCCCGCCGGCATCGGTCAATTACCGCGCCAATATCGATGTCCTGAAGCGCTGCGGCGTGACCGACGTGATCGCGCTGTCGGCCATCGGCTCGCTGCGCGCGGACATGGCGCCGGGGCAGATGGTCGCTGTGAACCAGTTCATCGATCGCACGGTCAGCCGCCCCGCCAGTTTCTTCGGCCCCGGGCTGGTCGCCCACGTCAGCCTGGCCGATCCGGTCTGCCCGCGGCTGGCCGATGGTCTGGCCGATGCAGTCGATGCCGAAGAAGCGACGGTTCACCGCGGCGGCACCTATGTGGCGATCGAAGGTCCGCAGTTCTCGACCCGGGCCGAAAGCCGGCTCTACCGCAAGTGGGGCGGCGACGTGATCGGCATGACCGCCATGCCCGAGGCCCGGCTCGCCCGCGAGGCCGAGCTGCCCTATGCCCTGCTGGGCATGGTGACCGACTATGACGCCTGGCGTGCGAGCGAGGCCGGGGTCGAGGCGGGCGAGGTGCTGGCCGTGATGGCGGCCAATGTCGCCCTGGCCGGAAAGGTGCTGCGCCGCTTCATGGCCAGCCTGCCGCAGGTCCGCAGCGCCAGCCCGATTGACCAGGCGCTCGATCACGCCATCATGACCGCACCGGCCGCTCGCGATCCCGTGCTGCTGGCGAAGCTGGGCGCGGTTGCGGGAAGGGTGCTGGCATGAGCGAACTGGTCCTCTACGATTACTGGCGATCCTCTGCGGCCTATCGCGTGCGGATCGCGATGAACCTCAAGGGGTTGAGCTGGACCTCGCACCAGGTCGATCTGACGGCCGGCGAGCAGGGTGGGGATGACCACTTGGCGCGCAACCCGCTGGGCCTGGTCCCGGTGCTGGAGGTTGATGGCGAGGCGATTGCCCAGTCGTTGGCGATCATCGACTATCTCGATACGCGCTGGCCGCAGCCGCGCCTGCTGCCGGCAGAACCGATGGCGCGCGCCCATGTGCTGGGCCGGGCGATGACGATCATTTCCGAGATCCACCCGCTGCAAAACCTGCGCGTGCAGAATTTCCTGCGCGATGACCTGGGCGTCGCTGCCGCGGGGATCGCCCAATGGCTGCACCGCTGGCTGGGTGACGGCCTGGCCGCGTTGGAGGCCGATGCGCCCGAACACGGCCTGTTTGGCGGGAAAGAGCCTAACCTGATCGACGTCTGCCTGGTCCCCCAGCTTTACAGCGCGCGGCGTTTTGCCCTGTCGCTTGAGCCTTTGCCCAAGCTGGCGCGGATCGACGAGGCGCTGCGGGCGATCCCGGCGATCGCGGCTTCGGCGCCCGAAGCGGTGAAGCCGGCGTGACGGCGCTTGGCGCAGCAAACCGGTTGCACTAGAAACCGATTCGATGGCCCAGCAAAGCTCCCGCCTGGCGGATTTCCTGCCCTACCTGATGTCGGTTACCACCAATGCGGTAAGTGACATGATCGCGGGTGAATATCGTGCCCGGTTCGGCTTGAAGATCCCCGAATGGCGGGTCATGGCTGTGCTGGGCGATGCCGGGGCGCAGACCCAGCGCGCGCTGGTCGGCGCGACGCGGATGGACAAGGTCGCGGTCAACCGGGCCTGCAAGGTGCTGGAGGACCGGGGCCTGGTCGCGCGCAGTCCCAATGCCGATGACGGCCGCTCGCACCATATCGGACTGACCGCGGCCGGCCAGGCCATGCACGGCGAGATCATGCCAATGGCGCTGGACATGGAACGGCGGCTGTTCGCCTCGCTTTCGGCCGGCGAATTGAAAGACTTCAAGGCGCTGCTCGCGCGCATCACCGCGCGAGTGGCCGAACTGGAAGACGCTGCGGCGCCCAAGGAGCTGACCCAATGAAACTAGCCAGCCTTCCCGGAGGACGCGACGGGCGTCTCGCGGTCGTCAGCACCGATCTCGCCTGGTGCGCCGATGCCTCGCACCTGGCGCCGACCTTGCAGGCAGCGCTCGACGATTGGGACCAGCATCTGCCAGTGCTGCAAGCCCTGGCGACCGAGCTGGAACATGGCGCGATCCCGCGTGAGCGGTTCCATGAGCGCGACGCGCTGGCACCGCTGCCGCGTGCCTACCAGTGGGCTGACGGTTCGGCTTACGTCAATCACGTCGAACTGGTGCGCAAGGCGCGTGGAGCGGAGCTGCCGGAAAGCTTCTGGCACGATCCGCTGATGTACCAGGGCGGCAGCGATGACCTGCGTGGCGCCCGTGCGCCGATCGCCTTGGCGGACGAGGCCTGGGGCTGCGACATGGAGGCCGAGATCTGCGTGGTCACCGGCGACGTGCCGCAAGGGGTGAGCCCCGCCGCTGCGCTGGAACATGTCCGGCTGGTCGGGCTGGTCAATGACGTCTCGCTGCGCAACCTGATCCCGGACGAGCTGGCCAAGGGCTTTGGCTTCGTCCAGTCGAAGCCGGCCAGCCATTTCTCGCCGGTCTTTGTCACACCGGATGAGCTAGGCGAGGCATGGAGCGGTGGACGGCTCAACCAGGTGCTTCGGGTGGACCTGAACGGCGAAGCCTTTGGCCGAGCCGAGGCGGGTGAGGAATGCACTTTCGATTTCGGCACGCTGATTGCGCATCTGGCCAAGACCCGGCGGGTCATGGCCGGATCGATCATCGGTTCGGGCACGGTTTCCAATCGCGATCCCGATGGTTCGCCCGGGCGCCCCTGCAAGGACGGCGGGCGCGGCTATTCGTGCATTGCCGAGCAGCGGATGATCGAGACCATCGCCAGCGGCAAGCCGGTCACCCCGTTCCTGCGGTATGGCGATACGGTCCGGATCGAGATGCGCGACCGCGCCGGCCATTCGATCTTCGGCGCGATCGATCACACCGTCGTAATGCCCTGAAGCACAGAACCTGAAACGAAGCCGGGCCGGGTCTCCGTTCTGGAGAGCCGGCCCGGCGCGGGTACCCCACCCTGACTAGCTGGTTTAGCCGCCGCCCTTGGCCGGACCGTCGTGCGAGAAGGCATCGGCGATCGAGCAGGCTGCTGGGCCAAGGATGACCACGAACAGCACCGGCAGAATGAACAGGATCAGCGGTACGGTCATGATCGCCGGCAGGCGCGCGGCCTTTTCTTCGGCGCGCATCATGCGCTCGTTGCGGAATTCGGCAGAGAGCACGCGCAGGGCCGAAGCCAGCGGCGTACCATAGCGTTCGGTCTGGACCATGGTGGTGGTCACGCCCTTGACCGCGTCCAGTTTGACACGCCAGGCGAGGTTCTCGAAGGCCTGGCGGCGCTCGCTGAGGAACGAGAGTTCGATTGCGGTCAGGGCAAATTCGTCACCCAGTTCGGGATAGGCCCGGCCCAACTCGCGCGCCACGCGGTTGAACGCGGCGTCGACCGTAAGACCGGCTTCGGCGCAGATCACCAGCAGGTCGAGCGCGTCGGGCAGGCCCTTGCGGACCGCGTCGGTGCGCTTCGAAATCAGGTTGCCGATGTAGATTTCAGGACCCTTGTAGCCCAGGCCGACCGCCGCAGCGAAGGCCATCAGCCGCTTCATCCCGCCCCATTCAGGGAAGTAATTGAGGCCATAGACCACGAAGGCGGCAATCCCGCCAAGCAGGACCGGCAGCACCATGCGGGCGAAGATGACGACGACGCCCAATTCCTTCTTGCGGATCCCGGCCTGGGCCAGTTTCTGCTGGATGACTACGAGCTGGCTCTGCTGCAGCACTTTCAGCGCTGACAGCGTGTCCTTCATCTTGTCGGCCGTTTCGTTCTTGCGAACGAGCGAGGCGCGCTTCTTGGCGGTCTGGGTGATGATCCCGCTCTTCAGTTGGTCGCGCCGCTCGTTGAGCGACTTGACCCGCTTGGCCATCGGATCGCGGATCGTGACCGCGGTATAGATCGCGAACATCACTGCCACGGCTGCCAGACCCGCCAGGATCGAGCCGACCCAGATGACGTCGACGCCGAGGAGCGTGGGACCGGGAGGGGTATTCATCATGTCCTGTTCCTGTCCCTGCTCAGATTTCGAAGCTGACCATCTTGGCCATGATAAAAGCCCCGATCGACATCCACACCAGGCCACCAAGGCCAGTCACGATCAGGCGATCTTCCGAGAAGAAGCCGCTCAGATAGTCCGGGTTGATCATGTAGATCATGATGAACACGATGAACGGCAGCGAGCCGACGATATAGGCCGAGGCCTTCGATTCCGAGCTCATCGCCTTGATCTTCAGCTTCATCTGGGCGCGCTTGCGCAGCACGTCGGCCAGATTGGAAAGCGTTTCGGCCAGGTTGCCACCGGTTTCCCGCTGGATCGCCAAGGTGATGCAGAAGAAGCTGAATTCCGCAGTGTTCAGGCGGTCGGCGGTGTCCTGGAGGGCATCCTCCATGGTCTTGCCGATCTTGATCCGTTCGGTCACCAGCTTGAACTCCTCGCCCACCGGGCCGGGAACTTCGGTGGCAACCACGCCCAGCGTTTCAGTGACCGGCAGGCCTGAGCGCAGGCCGCGGACCAGCAGTTCGATTGCATCGGGGAACTTGGCCGTGAAGGCATTGGTGCGCCGGCCGATGAAGAAGCTGACGACAGCGTGCGGCAGACCCGCGCCGACAACCAGTCCGACCCCCAGCGACAGCGGTGCTGCCCCAGTCTTGATGAACAGCGCCAGCGCCACAAACAGGGCAAGCCCGCCCGAGGCATAGAGGTACTGGCTCAGCGTCCAGCCCTTGCCGGTCCGGTGCAGCCGCATCAGCAGCGCCGCGACCCGGCCCTCCGAACCCGCGATCTGGTGCATCTTGGGCATGCGCGCGGCCACGGCCTTGCGCAGCTGGGCTTCGACCTTGTCGGTCGTGCTTTCCGAATGCCGATAGCGCAGGCCCTGGAGGCGGCGAGCCGCCTCCTTGGCCGGGGACGGTCCGGCAAAGCCCAGGTAGCCCAGCACCATGAATGCCATCAGGCCCACGGCAATCAGCAGCAGTTGGGTGATGTCCATCGACTGATCACGCCTTCTTGAAAGAGTGTTCCTGCAAGGACAGCTCAGGCCGAAGCCGAAGCCGGCAACTTGGCGGTCTTCTTGGGCAGCAGCGCCTTGAGATCGAACTTGCCGAGCAGCGAGGACTTGGGCTTCACCGCGTCATCGACTGCTTCGCCATCACCCACGCCGTGAACCGACTTGGCGATATCGCGGATCACCCCCCCGGCCTTGGTCGAGCGGTTGGCGTCGGCAAAGGTCTGACCCAGCTTGGCAGCATTGGCCGCGGCCTTGGCGTCATAGGGAATGGTGAAGCCGATCTTGCGTTCGATCGAGGCCTCGAAATCGGCCTTGCTGATCTCGCCAGTGCCAGGCAGCACCTTGTTGGCGATCACGATCGCCTGCACATGCGGTGCATTGCTCTTCATCCAGGAGAGCATGCGGATCGCATCGCGCGCGCCGGCCAGGGTCATTTCCGTGACCAGCAGCACGACGTTCACGTCGTTAAGCAGGTGCGGGAAGTTGATCAGCATGTTGCGCGGCAGATCGATCACCGTCATCTCGAAGGCCTGCCGGAATTCTTCCTGCAGCTGGATGAAGGCAGCGCCATCGGTCATCAGCGGCGAATTGATCGGCGCTTCGGCCGACAGGATTGCCAGGTGATCGTTGGCGCGGATCATGGCGCGTTCGATGAACAGGCCGTCGATGCGGCTGGGGTTCTCGATTGCGTCGGTCAGGCCCCGGCCCGGTTCCAGGTCGAGCGCCAGCGCCCCGGTGCCGAAATGGATATCCAGATCAAGCAGGGCAGTCGGCAGCTTTTCGTCACCACTGTAGAGCCAGGCGAGCGAGGTCGCGAGGGTCGAGGCGCCGACGCCGCCGCGCGTGCCGATCACGGCAGCCGAGACATGCTTCTTGGCAGCAGACGCATCATGCGACTTGGGCGAAGCGAAGACTGCCTGGGCATTGACCAGGGCATCGCGGACCTGGCCCGGCGAAAGCGGCTTCAGGAGGTAATCCTGGATTCCGCTGCCGAGCAGATCGCGATAGAGCCGGACGTCGTTGACCTGGCCGATCGCGATCACCACCGTGCCGGGTTCGCAGACCTCGGCCAGGGCGTTGATGTCGCTCAGCGGATCGCCGCTTTCCGACAGGTCGACCATCAGGATGTTCGGACTGGCCGAGATCGACAGCGACTGGACTGCGTTGCGCAGGCCACCCTTGTTGCACTTCTCGGGCTGCCAGCCCATTTCGATGACCACGGGACGCAGCACGTCAAGCGCGGCATCATCGCAGATATAGGCGCTAAAGGCGTCGCGGCTGCCGGCTGCGCCGGGCTTCCAAGGAGCATTCATGGCTTACTTCCCGCCCTTCTGGGTATTGTTTTCCTTGAGACCGCCTTCGCCCGTAGGCTTGGCGTCGCGATAGGACTCGATGGCCTTGTTGCTGCTCATCACGACGGTCCGGCCAGTGCTGGCGGCACCCTTCAGCAGGTGCTCAGGATCGGCCACCATCGCGGCGAGGTTGGCGTTCGAGGCGCAGCCGTAATTGCTGCTGGTCCCGTTCTTGAAGTTGGTGTCCGACTTGGCCGACCAGTCCGGACAGCCCGGGACCTGGGCGGTGGTGCGGGTCACGACGATCCGTGCCGATCCGGCATTGACCATTCCCGGGGTGACCGGGGCCGTATCGCTCACCAGCAGGCCAAAGCGGCCAGCCACGGCTTCAACCGCCGCGCGGGTCGCGCCGCTGGAAAGCGGATCGTCAATCGAGATCCGATCACCGTAACGCAAGTCCATCGCTTCGAACCAGCCAGCCAGGCGGCGGGCTTCGGGCAGCGAAAGACCGCCCGGGTTGGTAGTCACGTCGAGCGTGTAATTGGTCCGGCTGACCACCGGCTGGTGGATGCTTTCAAGCTGCGTGTTCTGCGGCATGCCGCCGCAGCCGGCAAGCAGGGTGCCCAGCGAGAGAGCGACGGCGGCGCCGAGCGCCTTGCGGGTCTGGAAGCTACGCATGGTCATCACCTCTCTCAGTTCAGGCTGAAGCCGGGCGCCGCAGCTTCAGCAGCAGCGGTGCGGGACTTCTTCTTCGAGCGCTTTTCTTCAACTGGACGGACCACCGGCGGCGTGTCGAGCTCACCCACCTTGGGGGCGGGCGCGCTGGCCGGGGCAGCAGATGGCATCGGCCGGCTGGCGCCGGACTTGCCGTTGTTTTCCTGGTTGCCGAAGATTCGCTGAATGTCGTCCGGGTTCTGGTAGCCGTCGGTCGGCAACTTGATCTCGCTGGCATCGACCGGGTTGACCAGGTACGGGGTCACCACGATCACCAGTTCAGTCTCGCCGCGCTGGAAATTGGTCGAACGGAACAGCGATCCCAGGATCGGGATGTCACCGGCACCGGGCATCTTCTTCACCGTGTTCTGGGCGCTATTGCCCATCAGCCCGGCGATCATGAAGCTCTGGCCAGAACCCAGCTCGATCGTGGTTTCGGCGCGGCGGACGGTCAGGGCCGGCACGTTGAAGCCGTTAAGCTGGATCGAACCCTGGGTCGACAGTTCCGAGACTTCCGGACGGACCCGCATCGAGATCCGGCCATTGGCCAGTACGGTCGGGGTGTAGGCCAGGCTGACACCAAAGCGCTTGTATTCAACCGAGGTCGAACCCAGGCCCTGGCTGATCGGGATCGGATATTCACCACCGGCCAGGAAGTCCGCCGTTTCGCCCGAGAGGGCGGTCAGGTTTGGTTCCGACAGGCTGGTCACCAGACCGAGCGATTCGCCCATGTCGAGCGCGCCGAGCAGGTCCATGCCAAACAGCTTGGTCTGCATGGCGAGGGTAGTGCCGATTGTTGCAGGGGTAATGCTGGACCCATCAATGCTAATCGTCTTGGTCGGATCCGACGGGTCTGGGAGCGTGATCCTGGCCTTGTTACCGACGCCGAGCGCCTGGTTTGGACCGGCATACATCGTCGGCGCGAAAGAGCGGCCCTGGCCGATGCCGAACTGCATGCCCGAGCTGCCATCGATGGTGGTGAGGTTTACCCCCAATGTCTTGACCAGCGAGCGGCTGACCTCGGCAAATTTGACGCGCAGGTTGACCTGCAGCGGAGTGGCGGTCTTCAGCCGGGTGATGACATTGGCATCCTTGCCGACGAAGGCTTCGACCAGCCGCTTGGCTTCCGAGGCATCTTCGGGCGTGGCGATCGTGCCGGTCAGCAGGAAGGTGTTGGTTCCCATGGTGGAAACGGCAACCTTGGCGTCCGGCATGGCCATCCGCAGCATGGTGTCGACGCTGTCGATGTTCGAGCCGACGCGGACATTGGCCGACCAGATGATGTCGCCGGCGGCATTGCTGGCATAGACGGTGGTTTCACCGCCGGCCTTGCCGAAGACATAGAGCTGGCGCTGCGACTTCACCTGGACATCGGCGACCGAATCGTTGGCGACGAAGACGTCGGCCATGGCGCCGCCAACTGTGACCAGCTGGCCCCGGCCGATCGACAGGACGACTTCGTTGGCGGGGCGGGTCAGCGACTGGGCCTGGGCCGCCGGAGCGCTGGCGAGGGCCAGCGGAGCCAGCATGCAGCCTGCGCTGAGCAAAGTGGTGACAAGGCGTTTCATCGGGCTGCCTTTCTTGAGGGCGATCGCGGCGGGATTGATGGGACGGTTCATCTCAATGCTTCCCAACCTGTTCGACGACGGTAGTCTTGCCGCGAGTCACCCGGACGACCGGGCCCTGCGGCGCGGCGGCAAAGGCCGGGGAGGCGGATGGCGCCGATTGAGCAGCCATGCGCGGCGCAGCCATTTCTGGCGGGGCCACGGTGCGGCGCTGGAAGCGCGAAACATCACCGCCGGTCACGAAGGTAGTGCCGCCGTCGAGCGGGCGGTTGAGCGCCTGGCCGAGCAGCTTTTCTTCCTGTTCCTTGGTGGCGCCGGCCGGGACCTTGACGGTGCCGCTGGCGATCGCCTGATCAAGCTCTGCCTGGTTATCGGCCAGGCTGCGCAGCGCCAGGCTGATCGTGCCGATGGTCTGGGCCACGGCCACCTTCTCGGCGATCTTGGGCGTCACTTCGACCGTGATGGTGCGGAAACCGCGAACCACGGTCTTGCCTTCGACGATCTCGGTCTCGGTCGACTGGTCGGTGGCGAGCACGCGGACATTGCGCAGGATGGTCTCGGCGGCCTTCAGCGAATCGCGGCTGTTGTCGCCGCGCACCGTCTGGGTCAGCACCAGGTCGACATGGTCACCCGGGAAGACGAAGCCGCCCACGCCGGTCTTCTGCGAGACCGGGATGGTGACAGCGCGCATGCCTGGGCCAAGCGCCGCCGCGAGGAAGCCGCGGTCGCCGGGCGAGACGAGCGCGCCCTGGGTGACCGGCTGGCCGGCGGTGACCGGATAACGGACCACCGTGCCCAGCAGCTTGTTCATGTCGGCTTCGCCGTCGATGAAGTAAGCGTCCTGGATCATTTCCTTGGGCCAGGCCTGGAACGAGATCGAGTCCGCCGTGATGATGGTGCCAACCGGCAAGGCGCGCTGCGCCACCAGCACCTTCGGACCCTGGGGGACCTGGGCCGCTTCCGCCTGGGGCGCATTGGCGCCGACAAACATGCTCCTTGCAGCCATGGCCGTACCGATCGCAACGACCAGCGCGCCAAGCAGCAACATCAGCTTCTTTTTATCCATGGCTTTGCGAGCCCCCTAGAAAAACACCAAGATCACAGTCGTAATGGTGCAGAATGGTTAAAATCCGGTTCATCCAACTCCGCCGACGGTGGCAGTCGCCTGCGCGGCGGGAAGGAATTGGCTGGCCAGGGCCCAGAGCCCGGCCGAAGAAATTGCGACGCCATAAGGAATGGCCAGGCGATCGCGCCGCCGCCGGGTGACGTGCCAGGCGCCCAGGACCAGGGTCAGCACCCCGCCCAGCAGCGCCATCATGATGATCAGCTTGAGGAACCAGGCCGGGGCGATCCACAGTGCCAGCGCGGCCAGCAGCTTGACATCGCCGCCGCCCATCGCGCGCAGCGCAAACAGACCGGCGCAGACTGCAAAGGTTACCGCCGCCATGCCCAGTTGCCAGGCCACATCCGGCCACAGGCTCAGCCCGCTGGCCCACCAATAGGCCGGCGCGGCGAGCGCGATTCCGGCATTCAGCCAATTGTCGATCTGCCGGCGGCGGATATCGGTGAAGGCCGCAACCACCAGCGCGATTGCCAAGGCCCCTAGCAGTACGTATTGAATTTCGACGTTCGGCATTGCCCGCCCCCTGATACAAGGGGATGGATACAGGGCAGTGCTTACCAAAAAGTAACCACCGCAAAGAGGCTGGAATTAGCCAAATGTCCTCTGCCTTCAATCGCCAGGTCATTCCAGCCGAAGCAACGGAAAGTCGCTGGATTGCGGCGGATGGCCGCGCCATCAGGCGGATCGACTGGGCCCATCCGGCCCCGCGCGGCGCGATCCTGTTCATGAACGGCCGCGGCGATTTCTATGAGAAGTACCTCGAGGCGATGGCCCACTGGCACGCGCAGGGCTGGTCCATCACCGCCTTCGACTGGCGCGGGCAGGGCGGCTCGGGCCGGCTTGGCCATGATCCCTATACCGGCCATGTCGATGACTTCGGCACCTGGATCGCTGATCTGCAGGCATTCTGGCGGGACTGGTCGGCAACCGCGCCCGGACCTCGCATCGCGATCGGCCACTCGATGGGCGGACCCGCGCGAGCACCTCGGGCCGGGCGTGCCCGCGCATCGTGGCAGAGGCGCGCTCGACCCAGCGCCTGGAACCCGGCCCCAGCCCCAGCTCGGGCCGGGCCTCGCGCCACCCCAGCTCAGCGGCCTAGCGGGCCGGGTCATGGGTCAGCAGGTCACCCCGGCTGT
>JBEGOD010000074.1:0-8616 GCA_041182185.1 Pseudomonadota bacterium | reverse complement strand
GGCTGCACCTCACATTGTCTGGACCTGCGGCTTGCCCGGATTCCCGACAGCGCTAGCTACCGGGCATGGATTGCACAGGTGTCCCGGATCAGCCAGCACTGCCGCGCAGCGCGATCGTGGTCGGCGCAGGCGTGGTCGGCGTGGCGACCGCCTGGGCGCTGGCGCGGCGCGGGGTTTCCGTCACCATCATCGAGCGGGCCAGCGGGCCGGGGCAGGGGGCTTCCTTCGCCAATGGCGCGCAGCTCAGCTATATCTACACCGACGCCCTGGCGAACCCGGCGTTGCTGCGGCGGATACCGGCCCTGGTTCTGGGGCTGGATCCCGGCCTCTCGCTCAACCCACGGCTCGATCCGGGCATGATCGGTTGGCTGGTGGCCTTCCTGCGCAACGCCACGACCAATGCCTTCCTGGCCAATACGGCAGCAGGCCTGGCCTTGGGGCTGGAATCGCGGCTGGCCCTGCATGATCTGCTGGCCCGGCACCCGATCGATTTCGGCCACCGGATGGCCGGAAAGATCTTGGTCTACCGCGACCAGACGGCGTTTGCCGCCGCCTGTCGGCTGGCTGACCTGAAGCGGCAGCATGGCGGCGTCCTGGATATCCTGGACCCGGTTGCGGCAATCGGGATCGAGCCGGCGCTGGCCAGCCAGCCTGGCCGAATGGTCGGTGCAATCCATTCCCCGCAGGAGGAGCTGGGCGATCCGCACCGCTTCTGCCAGGCCATGATCGAACTGCTGACCGCAAGTTACGGCGTCTCCGTAAGATTCGGGGCGGCGGTGCAGGGCTGGCAGGAGACCGCCGGATCCGTGGTTGTCGCGGCCGGTTCGGGGGATCGCCTGGAGGCTGACCAACTGGTGATCAGCGCCGGGATCGATTCAGGCCGGGTACTTGGCCAGCTGGTCCGGTCCAGCGCCTTGATGCCGATGAAGGGCGATTCGCTGACCGCTCCGCCCGGCAGCGGCGCGCCAAGGATGAGCATTACCGATGTGTCCCGCAAGATCGTCTTCTGCCCGCTGGACGGCGCGGTGCGGGTGGCCGGACTGGCTGAACTTGGTGCCCGCGAAACCCGGGTCGAGCCGGCCCGGATCGCGCAATTGAAAGCCATTGCCGCGCAGTCGCTGCCCGATGCGGCAGACTATGCCGCGGCGCGGCTGGAGTGGGCTGGCATCCGCCCGATGACGGCCAATTCACAGCCGATCATCAAACGGATCACGCCAAGGGTTGCGATCAACGCCGGACACGGCATGCTGGGCTGGACCTACGCCATGGGCGCCGCCGAGCGCATGGCTCGGCTAATCGGGGAGTAATGCACGTGAAGCGACTGTTCAGGGGATGGGCCGGCAAGGCCACGGCATTGCTGGCCGCGCTGCTCATGGCGGCCTCGCCGGGCCTGGCCCAGAAGCGGCAGCTGCTGGAATATCCCAGTATCCATTCCCCCGTGGTCGGCGAACAAGGTATGGTCGTGTCCCAGAACGCGATCGCCTCTGGCGTCGGCGCAGCGATCCTGCGGCGCGGTGGCAATGCAGTCGATGCGGCGGTCGCGGTCGGCTTCGCCCTGGCCGTAACCCTGCCGCGCGCCGGCAATATCGGCGGCGATGGCTTCATGCTGGTCCATGATGCCAAGAGCGGGCAGCAGGTGGTGTTCGACTTTCGCTCGGTCGCGCCAAGGGCGGCGACGCTGGCGATGTATGTCGACAACCAGGGCAAGGAGGCGAGCATCGCCAGCCGCGGTTACCTGGCACCCTCCGTGCCGGGCACGGTTGCCGGCCTGGCCATGGCGCACAAGCGCTTTGGCCAGCTGCCGTGGGCAGCCGTCGTGGCTCCGGCGATTGCGCTGGCCCGCAATGGCGTCGCCCTGACCCCGGACGAAGCCTTCGTGTTCGGTTGGGGCAAGGAACGGCTTTCGACCAGCCCGGCCGCCAAGGCCGCCTATTACCGGCCTGACGGGTCGCTATACCGCGCTGGCGAGATCCTGCGCCAGCCCGACCTGGCCTGGACGCTGACCCAGATCGCCAAGCGCGGGGCCGATGGCTTTTACAAAGGGCCGGTGGCCGAACGCTTTGCCGCCGACATGAAGACCAACGGCGGCCTGATCACGCGCGCGGACCTGGCGGCCTATCGCGCGGTCGAGCGGCAGCCCTTGCGCGGAACCTATCGGGGACTGGAAGTCATCACAGCTCCGCCGGCCAGTGCCGGCGGTGCGACGCTGCTGAACATGCTCAACATCCTCGAAGGTTTTGACCTCACGGCCCACGGCGCCGGATCGGCCCAGTCGCTGCACATCATGGCTGAGGCAATGAAGCTGGGCTACAATGATCGCTACCGGTTCCTGGGCGATACCGATTTCGTCGCCGTGCCGCTCCAGGGTTTTATTTCAAAGGGTTATGCGCAAGGCCGGGCCAAGTTGATCGATCCGGCCCGGGCCACTCCGGCGCGGGATCTCGGGGCAGGCGATCCGACCCGGTTCGAAAGCCCGTCGACCACGCAATACTCAGTGGCCGATGCACAGGGTAATGTCGTTTCGACCACCTACACGCTGGGCGCGGATTTCGGTTCGGGGGTGATGATTGCCGGCACCGGGGTGTTGCTCAACAATCAGATGAACAATTTCGATCACGAGAACGCCGCCAAGGCGCTGCGCGACGGCACCCCGCCGCCGCTCAACGCCATGGCCCCGGGCAAGCGCATGCTATCCACCATGATGCCGACAATGGTCATGAAGAATGGCAAGCCATGGCTCGTCACTGGCACGCCTGGAGGCAGCACCATCATCAACACCGTGCTGCAGCTGATCGTCAACGTGGTCGATTTCAACCTCAACGTCGAAGAGGCCACGCACCAGCCGCGCATCTTCCAGGATACGGGCAAGAATCTGCGAGTAGAGCCCAACTTCAATCCCGACACGGTCCGGATCCTCGGCGTGATGGGGCACACGGTGACGTCGGATGAAACGATGGGCAGCGCGCAATCGATCATGATCGAGAACGGCCTGTTCCTCGGTGCCGCCGACCCGCGTCGGCCCGGCGCCCTGGCCATCCCGCCAGAGCGCAGTCAGCCGAGATAGGCAGACAGGCTGATCTGAAAACGACTGCAGAGATGCCGGATGGGCGCGGCATTGCGGGGCATCTGCCGCAGCCTTCGCTTTGTCTCAGCTCTGCTCCAAGGCCAGTTCGGCCCGCAATTCGGATTTCAGGATCTTGTTGGCACCGCTGAGCGGCATCGGCCGGTCACGGATCACGACGCTGCGCGGGCATTTGTAATGGGCGATCAGCTGGCGGCAATGGGCGATCAGTTCGGCCTCATTCGCCACCATGCCCTCACGCAGGTTCACGACTGCCAGCACGGCCTCACCCCAATGCGGGTCGGGCTTGCCGATCACCGCGCACTGCGCGACGGCAGGATGCGATGCCAGGGCATTTTCGACTTCCTGCGACCAGACATTCTCGCCGCCGGTAATGATCATGTCCTTCAGCCGGTCGACCACATAGACATAGCCAGCATCGTCAATGTACCCGATGTCGCCAGTGTGCATCCAGCCGCCACGCAGCGCCTTGGCGGTCAGGTCGGGGCGGTTCCAGTAGCCCTGCATCACCATCGGTCCGCGCGCGACAATCTCGCCATGACTGCCGCTCGGCATCGACTCGCCATTGGGGCCCACCACCGCCACTTCGGCCAGCATGGCCGGGCGTCCTGCCGATCGCAGGCGGCCATGTGCGGCGGCTTCAGGCAAGTGATCGCGCCAGCCCAGAATGGTCACGACGGGCGAAAGCTCGGTCATGCCATAGGATTGCAGCATCCGCACAGCCGGCAGTGCCGCCATGAATTCGCGCAGCAGTGGCTCAGGCATGGCGGCCGAACCATAGGAAACGTAGCGCAGGCTGGACAGGTCGGTGCAGTCGAGCGCTGGTTCATCCAGCAGCATGCGGAACATGGTCGGCACAAAGGTGGCGTGAGTCACGCCGGCCCGGGCGATCTCACTGATGACCTCGACTGCGACGAAACGCGGGAGGAACACGTGGGTCCCGGCCACATGGGTGGTCGAGAACAGCCGGGCGGCCGAGGCGACGTGGAACAGCGGGCCATGGTGCAGGTGGACCGTTGTTTCGTCCATGCCCAGCTCGGCCACGACATTGGCGGTGTTGGCGCAGAAGTTGGCATGGCTCAGCATCACGCCCTTGGCCGCGCTGGTGGTGCCGCTGGTGTAGAGCAGGCAGGCCAGGTCATCGCCGCTGCGCCCGGCATCCTCAGCCGGAGCATGGCCTGCGATCAGGTCTTCATAGGCCTGAAAGCCGCCCGGTGCCGGTCCGTCCGCGCAATGGATCATGACCCGCCGCCGGCCTGCCGGATCAACACCCAGCGGCTCGACCAGGCTGGTGAAATCAGGGCCGAGCACGACTATTGCGGGGGAGCAGTCGTTGGTCTGGGCGACGATCTCGTTGAGTCCCAGCCGGTGGTTGAGCGGCACGATCACCCCGCCGGCCTGCATCGCGGCATAAAAGCATTCGAGCGAGCGATGGCTGTTGAGCGCCAGCAGCACGATCCGATCACCCGGCCCGACACCGGCCGAGCGGAAGGCCGCAGCCAGCCGGGCCACGCGGTCGGCAAACTGGTGCCAGGTAAAGGTGCGCGGACCATCGATCATGGCGACGGCATCGCGCTTTATGGCGACCGCGCGCCGGATCGCCTGCGTCAGGCTGAAACCGCTTCCCATCATCTGCTCCATGCCGCTGGCCGCGGACGGCTTCCCACAAGCCGGCGCGTTCTGCAATCGGGCGTCTAGCTCCGGACCAGCCGGCCTGGCCGTGCCCCGGTGTCGCTATCGTTTTCCCGGATCATCACGCCGTTGCAGAAGGTCGCCTGGTAACCGGTCACCGGCTGCATGATCCGCGTGCCGCCCGCGGGCAGATCGCGATAGGCAACCGGCGGCGCGGCATTGAGCCTGTCATAGTCGATCACATTGATATCAGCGCGCTTGCCGACCTCCAGCGAGCCGCGATCATGAAAGCCGTAGAGCGCGGCATTGCGGGCGGTCTGCTTGTGCACCAGGAACTCGATCGGGATCCTGTCACCCTTCGCGCGATCCCGGGTCCAGTAGCTGAGTTGGGTGGTTGGCATGGTCGCGTCGCAGATCAGCGTCACGTGGGCGCCTGCGTCGCTGAGACCGGTGACCGTTGTGGGATGCTGGAGCATCTCCCCGATAACGGCCAGGCTTTCCGGCAGGTTCTTGCGGCTGAACGAGGCGAAGTGCGTTCCGTCGCCGGCAACCGTGAAATCATAGAGGTAATCCAGCGGATCCTGTCCAGCTTGGCTGGCCAGGTGACCGATCGAGCATTCCGGACCGGCCTCGAGATTGATCGGGTTCGCAATCGGGTAAAGGATCGCCGCGTTGGCGCGGAACACGCCCGCAAGGTGCTCCATCGATCCTGGCGCTTCGTGCGGGACCGACTTTTCCGACATGATCGCGGCCTTGACCTCGGGCGTCCGCATGGCTGCGGCCCGCTGCGCCACTGGCAGCCCCGCCAGCTTGTCCAGATAGGTCGGGGTGCGCATGAAGGCGTGATAGGAACTGAGGCCGTGGAGGTAGCCGATGATCCGCGAAGGGACCTGCGGATAGAGCTGCGCCCCTGCGTGGTTGGCGGCCGCCGACCATTCCAGGATGTCACGCCACAAGTCGGGGTAATAGTCGCGCGTCTCGACCAGGGTGAAGGTCAACGGCCGCCCGCTGGTCTGCGAGCACTTGCGCAGCAGTTCGAACTCACCCTGCGGCGTATTGCGCTCTCCGCCGAGCGCGGCCAGTTCGCCCACCGCACCGGCGGGGATCGCCTCGATCACGCCCTTGCCCAGCTTGTGAAAGCGGCGGGCGATCTCCAGCAGCTCTTCCTCGGCGGCGAAGGTGCCCGGGACCGGCTCACCCCACAATGCGCGGTGGCCGATGGTGCGCGAGGTGGAAAAGCCGACTGCCCCGGCCGCGACCGCTTCCTCGACCAGGTCGGCAATCTTCTCGATCTCGTCGGCGGTCGCGTCCTGGTTGGTCCGACCACGTTCGCCCATCGCGTAGTAACGCACCGCGCCATGGGCGATCTGGGCGCCGACATCGATCGCGTATTCGCGCGAGGCGATATAGTCGAGATAGTCCGGGAAACTCTCCCAGCGGCCCCACTCGATCCCTTCATAAAGCGCGGTCCCGGGAATGTCCTCGACACCTTCCATCAACTCGATCAGCGCCTGTTCCTGCCCCGGCTTGACCGGTGCAAAGCCTACTCCGCAATTGCCCATCACCACGGTGGTCGTGCCATTGTGCGAGGATGGCGCCAGTTCGGTGTCCCAGCTGATCTGCCCATCATAATGGGTGTGCACGTCGATCCAGCCGGGCGTGACGATGGCGCCCCGGGCGTCAATTTCGTGGCGCGCGGTCCCGGCCAGTGCCGGCCCGATGGCCTGGATGATCCCGTCCTTGAAAGCAACGTCGCCGATATAGGGCTGCCCGCCAAGGCCATCGTAGATCTTGCCCTGGCGAATGATCGTGTCGAACATCGGTGTTACCTCTGCAGAAGGAAGGGCCCGCCCGGATCAGCCCCGTGCGAGGTAGACCGTCTGGGGCTGCATGTATTCGAGCAGGCCTTCCATGCCGTTCTCGACGCCCAGGCCGCTATGCTTGTGGCCGCCGAACGGGGTATCGGGCCGCAGGATCAGGTTCTGGTTGATCCAGACGGTGCCGGTTTCGATCTGCCGCGCGATCTCCATCGCCTTGCCGGTATCCTTGGACCAGACCGCTCCGGCCAGGCCGTATTCGCTGTCGTTGGCGCGGTCGATCACCTCTTCGACTTCGGAGAACTTCAGCATCGGCAGGATCGGGCCAAAGGCTTCTTCCTGCACCACGCGCGAATCCTCGGGCGGGTTGTCGACGATCGTGACGGGCACGAAATAGCCGCCATTGTCGGGGACATCGCTTCCGGTAATCAGGGTCAGGCCGGTCTTCCGGGCATCGTCGAGCAGGTCCATCACCCGCTCGAACTGGCGCTTGTTCTGGATTGGGCCGAGCACGGTGCCCTGTTCCGCGCCATCGCCCACCTTGGTTTGCGCAGCGATCGCGGCCAGCCGGTCGCGCAGGGCATCGTAGATCGAGTGATGGACATAGAGCCGCTTGGTCGCGACGCAGATCTGCGCCGTGTTGTAGAACGCGCCGAAGAAGATCTTCTGGGCGACCTCATCCAGATCGACATCCGGCATGACGATGGCCGCATCGTTCCCGCCCAGTTCCAGGGTGACGCGCTTCAGGTCCTTGGCGGCGGATTCCATCACCTTCTTGCCGGTTGCAGACGATCCGGTGAACGAGATCTTGGCGAAGCCGGGGTGCGAGGTCATCATCGGACCCAGCTCGTCGCCGCCTGAAATCACATTGAACACGCCCGGCGGGAAGACCCCGCGGAACAGCTCGCCCAGACGCAGGGTGCAGAGCGGGGTGAAGGGCGAGGGCTTGAGGACGACCGTATTGCCGGCGATCAATGCCGGGGCGACCTTCCACATCGCCAGATTGACCGGGAAGTTCCATGGCGCGATCGCGCAGATCACGCCAAGCGGCACGTAACGGGTTTCAATGAATTGCTGGGCGGAATCCTCGACCACTTCGACCGGTGGCGCCATTTCCGCAACCGCATGCATCCATTTGCCGGCGCCGTCGATTTCCATGAACGCGGCGTCGACCGGGCGGCCCTGTTCGCTGGTGAAGAGCCGGCTGAGTTCGGCGGCATGTTCGATCAGGATATCGCCAGCCTTGCGGACCATGGCCTGGCGCTGTTCGATCGGGGTGTTCTTCCAGGTCTTGAACGCGCGCTTCGCGCTTGCGACCGCTTCATCGAGCTGCTCTTTCGAACAGTCCGGCGCGGTCGCAAACACTTCGCCAGTGGCCGGGTTGGTCACTTCGATGGTCTTGCTCGAAGAAACGCCCTTGCCGTCGATCGTCATCTGGTAAGTCACGGTGCAGCTCTCTCATATCCGGGTGGTCTGGATGACCCAGGCATCCAGCTGGATAGACGGATAGCGGGCGATCCCAATTAGCCGTTTTGACAGCACCGTGCCGGAGAATGGCCGATGCCACACTCGCGGCCTGGACCGGTGAGGCAGCAGTGGCTTTGCCGGTCGCACTCACTATAGGTTGGCAGCGCAAACTCAGGCAATTCAGGCAGACCCATGGCCCGCAAGTATTCGAAGCACGGCTCCTATCGCGATTTCGACCGCGAGGAAGAGGAAGCGCCCGCGCCAGTGGTGCCCTGCTGGCTGTGCGGCCGGCCGACTGGCGAGACCATTGTGTGGCACCACCCCGTACCCAAGAGCCGGGGTGGGCGCGATGTGGTGCCGATGCATCCGATTTGCCAGCAGACCCTGATCGCCCATTTCACCAATTCCGAGCTGCAGCGCCACGGCATGGACGTAGCGGCCCTGCTGGCCAATCCGGCGGTGCGCAAATTTGTCGATTGGGTGGCCAACAAGGACCCCGATTTCACCGCCTCCACCGCAAAGAAGCAGCGCTGACCCGGCGGCCTGGCGCCGGTGCTCAGCCGGCTGGCGCGGTCGCGGCGCACTCACCCTTGCGGCCGGCTTGCGCCAGCGCGGGCA
>JBEGOD010000073.1:0-2802 GCA_041182185.1 Pseudomonadota bacterium | reverse complement strand
CCGCCGGGTTCCTGGCGGGAGCGATCGTAGTGCTCGGCCTGCTGGGCCTGCTCGGCTGGGGCCTGCGCAAGCTCGCCGCCCGCCTGCCGCGCCCGCAGCACCCGCTGCTGCGGCTCGCGCTCTCCAACCTGCACCGGCCCGGCGCGCAAACCGGCGCGCTGGTCACCGCGCTCGGCTTCGGCCTTTCCGCCTTCGTGCTGCTGGCCGTGGTCCAGACCAGCCTGGAGGCCAATATCGCCAGCCGCGTACCGGCCCGCGCGCCAGACTATTTCATGCTTGACCTGCCGCGTGATCGCGCTGCCGAGATGGAACGGATCGTCCGCCAGACCGCGCCGACGGCCAAGGTCCGCCAGGTCCCCGCGCTGCGCGGCGCGATCCTGGCCTATGGCCCCGAAGCCAGCATGACCCGGGTGGCCGACCTCAAGGAAATCCCCGAAAATGCCTGGCCGCTGCGCGGTGAGCGCGGATTGACCTATGCCGCCACCCTGCCCGAGGGCAATTCGCTGACCGCCGGCGCGTGGTGGCCGAAGGATTACACCGGCGAGCCGCTGGTCTCGGTCGACGAGGAACTGGCCAAGGCGATCGACCTCAAGCTGGGCGAAAGGATCACCATCGGCGTGCTGGGCGTGGAGCGCAGCGCGCGGATCGCCTCGTTCCGGCGGATCGACTGGGATTCGATGGGCTTCAACTATGTGCTGGTGTTCTCGCCCAACACGCTGGCCGATGCCCCGCACAACCTGGCCGCGACGATCGACCTGCCCGCCGGCGCGGACCGCACCCGGCTGCTGCCGCAATTGCTCAAGGCCTTTCCGGCCAGCTCGGTGATCGAGGTGGGCGGCGTGCTGAAACAGGCGCGCGCGTTGCTGAACCAGGTTTCGACCGCAATCCTCGCCGCCGCCTCGGTCGCGGTCCTTGCCGGGATTGCCGTGCTGCTCGGCGCGATTGCCGCGGCGCGGGCGAGCCGGCTGTACGACAATGTGATCCTGCGGGTGCTGGGCGCCAGCCGCAAGCAACTGCTGCTGCTGCAACTGGCCGAATATGGCCTGCTGGCGCTGCTGCTGGCCGGGGTGGCGCTGGTGCTGGGTTCGGCGATCGGCTGGCTGGTGATTGTCCAGCTGTTCGAGTTCGACTGGCTGCCCAATTGGCCGCAGGTCCTGGCCGTGCTCGGAGCGGGGCTGGGCATGACGGTAGCCTTTGCGCTGGCCGGGTCCCTGCCGCTGCTGCGGGCCAAACCGGCGCAGGCGCTGCGCGAACTATAGCGGCGCGAACTGTGATTTTGGCGGTTGAACCCGCGCACCAAAGGCCTACATCCCAGCCATGTTCATTGAAACCGAAACCACTCCGAATCCGGCCACGCTGAAGTTCCTGCCCGGGCAGGCAGTTATGAGCGCCGGAACCCGCGATTTCCGCGACGAGGAAGACGCCGCCGCCTCCCCGCTGGCCGAAGCGCTGTTCAGCCTGGGCGACGTGACCGGGGTGTTCTTCGGCAGCAATTTCGTGTCGGTCACCGCCGGGCCGGGGACCGACTGGTCGGCGCTGAAGCCGCAGGTCGTCGCGATCCTGCTCGATCACTTCGTCAGCCAGATCCCGCTGTTCCATGCCCCCAGCGCGGGCGGCATCGCCGTTCCGGCCGAGGATGACGCCGACTATGGCGACGATCCGGCCGATGCCGACGTGGTCGCCCAGATCAAGGAACTGCTCGAAACCCGGATCCGCCCGGCCGTGGCCAACGATGGCGGCGACATCGCCTATCGCGGCTTCCGCGAAGGGGTGGTCTACCTTTCGATGCAGGGCGCCTGTTCGGGCTGCCCTTCCTCCACCGCGACGCTCAAGCAGGGCATCGAAGGGCTGCTGAAGCACTACGTGCCCGAAGTCAGCGAAGTCCGCGCGGCCTGAACCGCACACCATAACAGGGGAATATTCGACCATGTCGCAACCGCTCAGCGATGCTGCGCTCGACCAGCTGTTCCGCACGGCCAGGACCTATAACGGCTATCTCGACAAGCCGGTGGCACCTGAGCAGCTTCACGCGATCTGGGACCTGATGAAGATGGGGCCGACCAGCGCCAACCAGCTGCCAGCCCGCCTGGTCTGGTGCACCACGGATGAGGCCAAGGCCAAGCTGGCCGCCTGCACCATGCCCGCCAATGGCGAAAAGATTCTCAAGGCCCCCGTTTCGGTGATCGTGGCGATGGATACCGAGTTCCATGAGCACCTGCCCTGGCTGTTCCCGCATGCCGATGCCAAGGCCTGGTTCACCGGCAGCGCCGAATTCCGTGAGCGTTCGGCCTTCCTCAACACCACGCTGCAGGCGGCCTATTTCATCATGGCGGCACGCTCGCTGGGGCTTGATACCGGGCCGATGACGGGCTTTGCCGCCCCCGCCGTCGATGCTGCCTTCTTTGCCGATACGCCAAACTTCAAGTCGGTGATGCTCTCGACCCTGGGCTATGGCGATCCGGCTTCGATCTTCGATCGCAGCCCGCGCCCCGATTTCGATACTTTCAACAGCATCGCGTGACGCGCTAACAGGCGCGTGATGAAGACCCTGGTGATCGATTGCGCGACCGAGGCCTGCTCGGTTGCCCTGCTCGGCGGCGATGCACTGATCGCCGGAGAGTGCCGCGTGCTCGGCCGCGGCCATGCCGAAGCGCTGGTGCCAATGATCGCTGCCTTGCCCGGCAAGGGCCAGGCCGACCGCATCGCGGTGGCGCTGGGCCCGGGCAGCTTTACCGGCGTGCGCGTGGGGCTGGCCGCCGCGCGGGCGCTGGCACTGGCCTGGCGGTGCGAGCTGGTCGGCTA
>JBEGOD010000072.1:0-25625 GCA_041182185.1 Pseudomonadota bacterium | reverse complement strand
ACCCAGGATCGCGCCGACCGTGCGGTCACCGCGGCGGCCAGCCACTTCGCGGCCGATCAGTGCCCCGGCAACGCCGCCGACGATCAGCCCGGTGGTTCCGTCGCTGCGGCGGCAGTAGGTGCGGCCATCGTCGCCGCGCCAGGTGCGGGTGTTGGCATAGACCGGTTCGCCATAGTAGCCGCCATTGCGGTAATCGCTGCGATAGTCGGTGCGATATTCGCCCCGGTAATCGTCGCGATTATCGCCCCGATATTCGCCCCGATATTCACCCCGGTACTCGCTCCGATTATCGCCCCGGTACTCTGGGCGATTGCGATCGCCGCGACGCTCTTCCCAGCGGTCGCGCTTGCGTTCGCCGTGGTGCCACCCGCTGTCGTGGCCGCGATAGTAGTCGGGGTCGGCCAGCGCCGGGCTGGCGGTCAGCACCATGACCGGGGCCAGCAGGGCCAGGGCAGCGCTCTTGAAGGTCTTCGGCATGGTTGATCTCCTTGATCCGTTTCGTTCAGCTTTAACCGCTCCAAGCTGAACGAACGGCAACCGGACTGTCAGGTTCGAAATTATTTTGCACAGGCCCTTGCATGGGCTGCGGCTTGCCGGAGCCATGCTCCGGGTCTAGGCCCCGCCGATGCCTGCACCCGCCCCTCCGCATCGCTCCGGCGGCCTGCCGCTGGCCTTGGGGGCACACCTGGTTTGGGGGCTGCTGCCGCTATACTTGTGGCTGGTCTCGCACATCCCTGCCTTCGAATTCGTCGGCTGGAGAGTGATTTCCTCGTTACCGCTATGCCTGCTGATCCTGGCCTGGCGCGGCCAGCTGGGCGAAGTCCGCGCCGCTTTTGCCCAGCCCAGGGCGCGCTGGATGCTGCTGGCTTCCTCGGTGCTGATCGGCACCAACTGGCTGGTCTATGTCGCCGCGATCCAGGCCGGCGAAGTCTATGCGGCCAGCGTCGGATATTACGTCACCCCGCTGCTCAGCGTCCTGGCCGGCACCCTGTTCCTGGGTGAGAAGCTGACCCGGCGGCAGTGGCTGGCGGTCGGCATCTCGACCCTGGGCGTTATGCTGCTGGCTTGGGAAGCCCTCGCCTCGCTCGGCATCACCATTGCCCTGGCGCTGTCATGGGCCGCCTATGGCTTCGTCCGCAAGCTGGCCCCGGTGGGGGCACTGACCGGGCTGACGGTCGAGGTGATCGTGCTGTTCCTGCCCGCGCTCGCCATCGCCGGCTGGTACGCACAAGGACCAGCCGGCAGCGCGATCCTGTGGGGTTGGCAGGACGCCGGGCTGATCGCGCTATCGGGCGTGGTCACCGCCGTGCCGCTGGTGCTGTTCGCCATGGCGGCCCAGCGGCTGGCCTATTCGACCATGGGGATGATCCAGTTCCTGTCCCCTTCGATGGTTTTCCTGGTCGGGCTGTTGTTCTTCGGCAAGCCGCTGGGCACGGCCCAGCTCGCCAGCTTTGCGCTGATCTGGATCGCGATCGCGCTGTTTATCGTCGATCTGCTGGCGCGCAGCCGGAAGGCCTAGCCCCGGTTTAACTCAAGTAACGCCAGGCCAGTGTCTCGCCGGCATGGAACGGTACGATCGGCGTGCCATTGGCGTCGATCAGTTCAGGCACCGTGGTGCCGCTGCGCTCTAGCGTGACTGTGCCGTCATTGAGCGGCAGGCCATAGAAGCGCGGCCCGTGTTCGCTGGCAAAGCCTTCGAACCGGTCAATCGCGCCTTCCTCTTCAAACACCGCCAGATAGCTTTCCAGCGCATAGGGCGCGTTGAAGATGCCCGCGCAGCCGCAGGCCGCTTCCTTCGCGCCAACCGCATGAGGGGCGCTGTCCGTGCCCAGGAAGAACTTGGCGCTGCCCGAGGTTGCCGCCTGGCGCAGCGCGAGGCGGTGGACCTCGCGCTTGGCGACCGGCAGGCAGTACATGTGCGGGCGGATCCCGCCGGTGAACATGGCGTTGCGGTTGATATGGAGGTGCTGCGGAGTGATCGTCGCCGCCACGTTCGGCCCGGAGCTTTGGACAAAGGCCACGGCTTCGGCGGTGGTGATATGTTCGAACACCACCTTCAGCCCCGGCAGATCCCGGACCAGGCCAGAGAGGGTGCGTTCGATGAAGACCGCCTCACGATCAAATATGTCGACGTGGGCATCGGTCACTTCGCCGTGGATCAGCAGCGGCATGCCGATCGCCTCCATCCGTTCCAGCACAGGCCGGATATTGGCGACGTCGGTCACCCCGTGGGCCGATCCGGTGGTGGCGTGCGCGGGATAGAGCTTGGCGGCAGTGAACACGCCTTCGCCAAAGCCGCGCTCGATCTCGCCCGCTTCGATCGTGTCGGTCAGATAGGCGGTCATCAGCGGGGTAAAGCCCGGACCAGCGGCAGCGACGATCCGATCCCGATAGGCTGCCGCCGCTTCGACCGTGGTGACCGGCGGCGAAAGGTTGGGCATCACGATCGCGCGGGCAAACTGGTGCGCGGTGTGCTTTGCCACCCCTTCCAGCACCGCGCCATCGCGCAGGTGAACGTGCCAATCGTCGGGGCGGCGGATGGTCAGGCGATTCGGAGCGTCGGTCATCCCTTTCCCTTAGGCAAGCGCCGCCCTATCTGTCACGCATGACTGCAACCCTGCTGGCCGACCGCGCGGTAATCCGCCTGACCGCAACCGAACCGGGCGAGGACCTGCGCGGCTACCTCAATGGCCTGGTGACCAATGACGTCACCGGCGCGCTGCCGGTCTGGGCCGCGCTGCTGACCCCGCAGGGCAAGGTGCTGTTTGACTTTGTGGTCTGGGCTGACGGCGATGACCTGCTGATCGACTGCGCGGCGGACCAGGCCGAAGCGCTGGCCAGGCGGCTGTCGATCTATCGCCTGCGCCGCAAGATCGCGATTGCGCCGGATCCGGCGTTGGCGGTGCACTGGCAACCAGGTGCAGGCGGATCGGCCGACCCACGCCTGCCCGCGCTGGGCCAGCGCTGGATTGCCGAACGCGGCGGCGACGACGCTTCGGCCCAATGGCTCGCGCATCGGCTCTCGCTCGGGGTTACCGAAGGCCGCGCCGAACTCGCCGACCTGCTCTGGCTGGAATGCAATGCCGCCGAACTGGGCGGCGTGTCCTTCACCAAGGGCTGTTACGTCGGGCAAGAGAACACCGCGCGGATGAACTGGCGGCAGAAGGTCAACCGCCGGCTGATCGTGGTGCCGCTGGCCGAAAGCGATCTGGCGCGGCAGCGCGTCAGCTATCCGGAACTGGGGCTGGCGGTCGATCACCGCCGGGTCGAGGATATTCCGGCCGCGCGCCTGCCGACCTGGCTTCAGCCTGCCTGAGGCGGAACCAGCCCTTCCTTCACCGCTTCCTCAATCAGCATCTTTTCCGCGATGTCGCGGCTGGCGGTGCGCGGCAGGCCTAGCGACTGAGCCAGCGCCCCGCCCATCAGCGCATCGCCCAGCGCCATCATGCATAACGCATGGGTCACCTGGTGCATCTGGCCACTCTCGTGCTTGCCCAGGTCGTCGACCAGATCGTGCACCGCATCGACCAGCGGATCGAGCGCATCCTCGTTCCCGCTCATCAGCATCCAGGTGGCCAGCGCCCCGCCGCCTTCCTTGTCGAAGGCGTCGAAGGTCAGGTCCACCACCTCGCGCGCCGAACCCTGGCCCGAGCGGCTGGCCAGCACGGCATCTTCGATCGTGGCGCAGATTGTTACTGCCAGGTGTTCGGCCAGAGCCTTTTGCAGACCCGCGGCCGAGCCGAAATGGTGCAGCAGGTTGGCATGGGTCCGCCCGATTCGCGCCGCCACGGCCTTCAGCGTCACGGCTTGCGGGCCGAGCTCGATCAGCAGCGCGCGCGCGGCTTCCAACGCCACGGTGCGGCTCTCTTCCTGGCTGAGGCGTTTCCTTATTGACATGAGTGTCAGTTAATCCTAATCGGGCAGCATGAACGCTCCCACCAAGTTCCCGCTCGACGTAGAACCCGCAGCCACGAACGGCAAGGCCGGTCCTACCCCCACCGATCTCACCATCACCGTGCGCGATCAGCGCTTTGGCCGGCAGAACAAGCCCGGTCGCTGGTGGCTGAACAATGATCCGATCGCGACGGCCTGGCACAATGCCCTCTCGGCCACCTTCCCGCGCGGCGAAGCCTTCTTCATCGAAGCGGTCAAGGCCCACCGCGACGGTGCCGGCCCCAAGCTGGAGGCCGAGATCCGCGCCTTCATCAAGCAGGAAATCAACCACACCCGCGAACACATCGCCTTCAACCGGGCAGCCGTGGATGCGGGCTATGACCTTGACGCGATCGACCGCCGGGTGGCCGAAAACCTGGAGCTGACCAAGGACCGTCCGGCAATCCTGAACCTCGCCGTCACCATGGCGCTGGAACACTATACCGCGATGATGGCGCAGGAATTCCTCGCCAATCAGAAGCACTTCGCCGGAGCCGAGCCGGAAACCGCCGCGATGTGGCGCTGGCACGCGATCGAGGAGATCGAGCACAAGGGCGTCGCCTATGACACCTGGCTCCACGCCACGAAGGACTGGACGCGCTATCGCCGCTGGAAGCTGAAGAGCATCATGATGCTGATCGTGACGATGAACTTCATCCGCAACCGCTGGCAGGATACGCTGGAACTGCTCAAGCAGGACGGGCTGAGCGGCTGGCAGGTCAAGGCCAAGCTGGCCTGGTACCTGGTCGGCACGCCGGGCGTGCTGCGCCGGATTCTGCCGGCTTGGCTAAGCTACTTCCTGCCCGGCTTCCACCCCTGGAACCACGACGACCGCGCATTGATCGGCAAGCACGACAGCGAATTCAAGGACGCCGTCCTGGCCTGAACGCCACGGCCCTCTGACCTGACAAGGCAAAAAACCTCCCCAAGCCCGGCTTTGGGGAGGTTTTTTCTAGGCCGCGCGCATCGCTACCGGCGCATCGCCATCGCATGGCTGGTCCAGCTCGAGGCAATGCTCGATCGAAGTCACGTCCGGCCCGCGCGCCAGGCTGAAGCGCTGGCGCAACTGGCCGGTCGCGTGAAAGCCGACCTTGCGCAGCACGCGGCCCGAGGCCGGGTTGTCGATGAAATGGCCGGCCACCAGGCGCTTGTGCCCCAGCACCCGCGCCACGCTGATCACCGCCCGCGCCGCTTCGCTGGCATAGCCCTTGCCCCAGTGTTCACGGCCCAGCCAGTAACCCAGCTCAACCGCGTCACCATCTGCCGCCAGACCAATGCAGCCAATCAGCCGCGCCGGTTCGGCGCTGGTCGGCAGGGTAATGAAGAAGTGCGGCAGGTGCTGGTCCTGCGGCTGGCTGGCGAACCAGCGGGCGTCTTCGGCCGTATAGGGCCAGGGCGCCTTGGCGAGGTTCCGCACCACCGACTCGTCCGCTACCCGGCTCAGCAGTTCTTCCCAGTCCTCCGGCCAGGCGGGCCGCAGGAACAGCCGTTCGCTGCGCATGAACATTGCAAACACTCCACTCGTCCGGCCCCGCCGGTTCGCGCTAGCGCGATCCCGTGACGCCCAAGTTACACCTGGCCCGGGAAGTTCCCGCGGCGGCAGAGGGAGATGCAAAAAGAGGGAGACGGGCGGGCCCCTCTCCCTCATTCGGCCGAAGACTTGCTTCGGCGGGGCTGCCCGTCAGGACAGCCCGTGATCGACTGTCCGATTATTCGGCGGCAATCGCCATGTCTACCGACACGTACTTGCGGCCGAGCTTGCCAGCGTGGAAGCGGACGCGGCCTTCAGTCAGCGCGAACAGGGTGTGATCCTTGCCCATGCCGACATTGGCGCCCGGGTAAACGCGGGTCCCGCGCTGACGGATGATGATGTTGCCGCCGATCACTTCCTGACCGCCGAACTTCTTCACGCCAAGGCGACGACCGGCCGAATCACGACCGTTACGCGACGAACCGCCTGCTTTCTTGTGTGCCATCTCGAACTACTCCGAATGCTTATTCAGCGGCCGCTTCGGCCTTGGGGGCGGCCTTCTTGGCCGCCTTCTTGGCCGGGGCTTCGCCCGCGCCGACTGCCACGATGCGCAGCAGGGTCAGCTGCTGGCGGTGGCCGTTCTTGCGGCGATAATTGTGCCGGCGACGCTTCTTGAAGACGATCACCTTTTCGCTCTTCGCCTGGGCGATGATCTCGGCCGAAACGACGACGCCCTTGGCATCCTGCACTTCGCCGCCGTCACCGGCCAGCAGGACATCGGCGAGCGTGATGGTTTCACCGGCTTCACCAGCCAGCTTTTCAACCGCGATCTTGTCTCCGGCGGCAACCCGGTATTGCTTGCCGCCAGTGCGCACTACAGCGAACATGTGACCTATTCCGTATATAAAGCATAGCAACCACCCCGCGTTGTGCGGGGGGCCACAAGAAGGTGGGCCACTAGTCCAAGGTCCCCGCGCTGTCAACCAATGGGGGCGAGGATTCTTGGCCGCTGGCGCAGATTGCCGGGCATGCTATGGGACAGGCGATGAATCGCCAGCGCGCCAGCCTGATCGCCAGCTTGATCCCTGCATTCCTGCTGAGTGCCTGCGCATCGACGCCGGGCGCGTACCCCTCGCTGGCACGCCGACCGATCGAGCGGGTGACGGGAACCCTGACCCCGCCGCCAGCGCCGCCGGCCCCGGCCCAGGTCGATCCGGCAGTCGCCCGCCAGCTCGATTCGCTGCTGGAACGCGTCCGCGCCGCCGATGCCAAGTTCCAGGCGCGTACGGGCGGGGTTCGCCAGACTGTGGCCGCCGCCACCGGTGCCGCCAAGGCCAGCGAAGCCTGGTCGGTGGCGATGGTCGCGCTCGCCGATCTCGATGCCGCGCGCAGCGAGGGCATGGTCGCCCTGGCCGATATCGATGCAATCTACGCTGCCAGCCGAATCGAAGGCGAACCGGCCAGCGCGGCCAAGGCCGCGCGCGAGGCCGCCAATTCCTTGGTCGCCGCTCAAGACAAGGTCATCGCCGCTCTACAGTCGAGCCTGGCGCCCTAGCCCCAGCGACTGAGATCCGCGTGGTCCTGATCGCGCGGTTCGATCCACTGCCAGGCCCCGCCGCGCAGCTCGCGCTTCCAGAACCACGAATCGCTCTTGAGGTGGTCCATCGCGAAGTCGACCGCTTGAATCGCGGCGCGGCGATGGGCCGCAGCGGCGGTGACGCAGACAATCGGCTCGCCAGGATGCATCGTTCCGACCCGGTGCAGCATCAGCAGCCCCTGGATCTGAAAACGCGCCATCGTGGCCTCAGCCAGTGCGCGCATCCCTGGAAGGGTCAACGGCTCGTAGTGTGACAGCTCAAGCGCCTCAACCCCGCCCCCGCTGCGAACCTTGCCGACAAAGGTCGCAAGGCCGCCGGTGTTCCCGATCTGCATGGCGAATCGGTCGATCTCGGCATTGGGATCGAACGGCTCAACCAGCAGACGGACGTCGAACACGGCTCAGCCGCCGCTGACGGGGGGCAGGAAAGCGATTTCGTCACCTGCCGCGACCTGGATGGTGCCGGGATTGACCAGCAATTCGCCATTGCGGGCGATACGAACCTTTTCATCAAGGAGCGCGACAGCGAGTGCCACCGGCAGGTCAGCCAGGATCGTCTCCAGCGCGTCCGGCTGGACCTCGCGCTCGGGCGCGCCGGCCAGGTCCGCCAGCCGGCCCAGGAACACCAGTTTCGCCAAGTCAGCCCCCGGTCATCGACATGTGGCGCGGCAGGGCCGGTGCCTGCCCATGCGCGTCGATCCGGAAATTGTGGCGCAGCGGCTTGATCTTCATCGCCACGTCCAGTGCCTCGTTCAGGGCGGCATCGGGGTCTTCAGAGCGCAGCGCGGCGCGCAGGTCCACCCGCTCGCCTCCGCCCAGGCAGGGATAGAGCTGGCCGGTCGCCGTCACCCGCACCCGGTTGCAGCCTTCGCAGAAGTTGTTGGTCAGCGGGGTAATCAGGCCGATCCGCCCGCCAGTTTCCGCCACATCGAAATAGCGCGCCGGACCACCGGTGCGGTGCTCGCTGGGGGTCAGGGTCCAGCGCTGCTCCAGCGCGGTGCGCACATCGCCAAGCGAGAGATGCTGGTCGAACCGGTCTTCCTCGACCTCGCCCAGCGGCATGACCTCGATCAGGGTCAGTTCCAGGCCGCGGGCATGGGCCCATTCGATCAGTGCCGGGATCTCGTCCTCGTTGGTGTCCTTGAGCGCGACAGTGTTGAGTTTGACCTTGAGTCCCGCTGCCTGGGCCGCCGCAATCCCTTCCAGCACCTGCGGCAGGCTGTCACGCCGGGCGAGCCGGGCAAAGCCCTGTCGGTCGAGCGTATCGAGCGAGACGTTCACCCGCCGCATGCCGGCGGCAAACAGGGGTTCGGCGAATTCGGCCAACCGCGTTCCGTTGGTGGTCATGGTCAGCTCATCAAGGCCGTCGCCCAGCTTGCGCCCCAGCGCCTGGACCAGCTCGATCATGTCGCGCCGCACCAGCGGCTCACCGCCGGTCAGCCGCAGCTTGGTGATGCCCCGCGCAACGAAGCCCAGCGCCAGCTTGTGCAGCTCTTCCAGGCTCAGCACTTCCTTGCGCGGCAGGAAGGTCTGGCGTTCGGGCATGCAATAGGCACAGCGCAGGTCGCAGCGGTCGGTCACCGAGAGGCGCAGGTAGGAAATCCGGCGCTGGAACTGATCAACAAGGGTCATGGGCGCGATGCTATCACTGCCGCGGCCCCTTCGTCATCTAGCGAAATCAACTGGCCGGTCAGGCCGGGCGCGCGGGCGAGATATTCAGTTGCGGCAATGATTGCCTTGCCGCTGTTGCCGCTCACTGCATTCAACCGCTTGGGCGCAAGTGCACGGGCAAGCATCTGAACAGCTGCAAGGCGCCAGCCGTGATGGGCGTGGTCGGCCGCCGCGAACACGATAGTCAAGCTCTGGTCCGAAGCCATGGCCAAGAGTTCGATCAGTGGAACATGTCGCGCATGGAACTGCGCGGCGGCAGCCAACGGCGCTTCGGGCAGTCCGTCGACCTCGTAGATCGCCATCAGCGCCGCTCGCGGGTCAGGGTAATGCCGATCTTCTCGCCCGCCTCGCTGATCGCCAGCTTGACGATCTTGACCGTCACCGCCTCGACTCGTTCATCCTGCACGAACAGCGTGTCGCAGACATGATCGGCCACCGCCTCGATCAGGGTGAAGTGCACGCCTTTGGGCAGCGCTTCGGAAGCCGCGAATTTCAGGTCCATGTAGTTCTTGCTGGCACTGAGCGGCGTATCGGGGGTGTAGCGCTCCGCCACTTTCAGCCGCACCTGGATGGTAAAGCGCAGCGGCTGCGGGCGGCCGGTCTCCTCCGAATAGATGCCGGTCAGGACATCGTGTTCGAAATCGGCAACTTCCAGGATCAGCGAATCGGCCATGGGCGCGCCTTAGCCGTTATTCGACCAGCGCGCGAAGATCGCGGTGGGGAGCAGGCGGCCAGCATCGCCAGTCTCACGCACGGCCAGGTCGCCATGCTCGATCTTGCCCGGCAACTCGGCAAACACCTCGTCCAGCAGCCCGGCCAGCGCCAGGCTGCTCATCCGCACGGCATAGACGGTCAGGAACAGGAAGCGGCTGTCGGCATCAAGCAGCCGGCGGCAATCGCCCACCAGCGGGGCCAGGTGCTCCTCCAGCCGCCACACCTCGCCTTCCGGTCCGCGCCCGAACTTGGGCGGATCGAGAATGATTCCGTCATAACGCTTGCCGCGGCGCACTTCGCGCGCGGCAAACTTGGCGGCATCGTCCACAATCCAGCGGATCGGCCGCTCGGCCATGCCCGACAGCGCGGCATTCTCGCGCGCCTGGGCGACCGATTTCTTGCTGGCATCGACATGAGTCACTGGACCGTATTCTGACAGCGAGAGCGTGCCGACGCCGGTATAGCCGAACAGGTTCATCGTCTGGGCATCGTTGCGCCCGGCCAGCTGCTCGCCCATCCAATCCCACACCGGGGCCATGTCGGGGAAAAAGCCAAGGTGGCGAAACGGCGTGCACTGGGCCGTGAACTTCACGGCCCCACGCACCAGCGGCCAGCCATCGCGCGGGACGGGGTTGGCATAGGACCAGCGGCCGCCGCCGTCCTCGTCGGACGCGGGGACGACTTCGCCATCGGAGGCCCAGCGCTCCAGCCGCGGCCGCCACAGCGCCTGCGGCTCGGGCCGGATGAAGCGATAGGGGCCATAGCTTTCCAGCTTGCGGCCATGACCGCTGTCGAGCAGGACATAGTCGGGCCAGCCCTGGCCGGTCATCACGACCGGCGCCTCGATGAGCTCAGCCATCTGGCAGCTCAGCCACGCGGCACCGCGCGGGCGGCGATATATTCGGCAATGGCCGCATAGTCGCCGGACAGTTCGACCAGCCGCTCCTCGCGCTCGAACAGGTCACCGATTCGCGCCGGCAGCGCCGGGCGGTGGCCGGTCGCGCGTTCCACGGCATCGCGGAACTTGGCTGGATGGGCGGTCGCGAGAGTGACGACTGGCACGGCCGGATCGATCCCGGCCTGCTGGGCCGCATGGAGGCCGATCGCGGTGTGCGGATCAAGCAGCTCGCCCGCCGCGTCCCAGGCCCAGCGGAGCGCGCGGGCCATGTCGTCAGCATCGGCGCGGGCGCTGGAGAACAGCGCCGCCGCGCCTTCGCGCTGGGCATTGGTCAGCTGCATGGTCTTGGTTTGCTCAAAGCCCGCCATTTGCGCCGCAAGCGCATGGCCATCGCGCCCGCCCAGATCGAACAGCAAACGTTCGAAGTTCGACGAGACCTGGATATCCATCGAGGGCGCGGCGGTCGGCGTGACCGTCCCAGCCGAATAGTCCCCGGTGGTCAGCGCGCGGTGGAGGATGTCGTTGACGTTGGTGGCGACGATCAGCCGCTCGATCGGCAGGCCCATCTGGGCGGCAACATAGCCGGCAAAGACATCGCCGAAATTGCCGGTCGGCACCGAGAAGGCAACCTTGCGGTGCGGCGCGCCAAGCTGCAGCCCGGCCGCGAAGTAATAGACCACCTGGGCCATCAGCCGTGCCCAGTTGATCGAGTTGACCGCGCCGATGGCAAAGCGATCGGTCATCGCCGCATCGTTGAACATCCGCTTCACCATCGCCTGGGCATCGTCGAACGTGCCCTCGATCGCGATGTTGTGGACGTTGGGGGCGAGCACCGTGGTCATCTGCCGGCGCTGCACTTCGCTGACCCGGCCCTTGGGGTGCAGCATGAAAATCTCGACCCGCGCGCGGCCCGCCACGGCATCGATCGCGGCCGAGCCGGTATCGCCCGAGGTAGCTCCAACGATGGTCAGCGGATCGCCGCCCCGGCCGAGGAACTCCTCGAACAGCAGGCCCAGCAATTGCAGCGCCACGTCCTTGAAGGCCAGGGTCGGACCATGGAACAGCTCGAGCAGCCAATGCTGTTCATCGAGTTGCTGCAAGGGCGTCACCGCCTTGTGGGCGAAGCGGCCATAGGCCTGGGCGGTCAATTCACGCAGCCGTTCCGGCGTCAGGCTGTCACCCACGAAGGGTTGCATCACCCGCGCGGCCAGCTCGGCATAAGGCAGGCCGGCCATGGCCGCGATCTCCGCCTCGCTGAAGCGAGGCCATTCACGGGGCAAGTAAAGCCCGCCATCATTGGCGAGGCCCGCAAGCGTCGCTCCGGCGAAGTCCAGCGCAGGCGCGCTGCCACGGGTGGAAATGTAGTCCATCGAAGGGGGCCGTTAGCCCTCGTCGCCCCGCGCGGCAAGGCGCTTGCGCAGTGCAAGGGCATAGATCAGCAGCGCGACCCCGGCGAACAGGAACCACTGGATGGCATAGGACCAGTGATTGTTGGGGATGGTCTTGGGATCGGGCAGCGCGCTGGCCGCCAGTCCGGCCAACGGCGGATCGGCGATCAGGCGGACCGAACTGCCTGCCCCCGGCGCGATCACGCCGCGCACAGTGCCGCCACTCCACTGCCGCTCGGCCAGATCCTTGGTCCAGCCCAGCACAACCTCGGCGCGAACATTATTCGGCAGCACGCAGGTGACCGTATGCGCCCAGCCGACCGTGCCATTGCGGTCATAGCCGGCGATCGGCATGTCCTTGCCCTCCGCCTTGCAATCGAAGGTGGTGCGCCGGAACAGCGCGGCCTGCTGCCCCGCCAGATCGCTGGGCCAGGCAATTTCCGCGCTCAAGGTCTGCGCCTGGGCAAAGCGCGCCAGCATGGCTTCCTTCTGCGCGCGGCGATCAAGCTGCCAGAAGCCGAGCGCAATCATCACCCCAACCGCGGCCAGGACAAACAGGGTCGGGATCAGTGGCAGGCGGCGGATCATGGCTGCTGCACGTCCGAGCCCGTCGCCTCGCGGGCATGGCGGCGGTATTCGGCCGCCAGCAAGGCCGACTTGCTGACCCGCAGGCCCCACAAGGTCAGGCCGGCCACCAGCGGTACCCACAGCACGATGTGGACCCAGAAGGGCGGGTGCACGGCGAACTCCAGCCAGACCGCCAAGCCGACCACCAGCGCGCCGACGATCATGGTCAGGAAAGCCGCCGGGCCATCGCCGACATTGAACTGGCTAAAGTCCAGCCCGCACGCGCGGCAGCGCGCGGCGAACCGCGCCGGGCCGTCAAACAGCGTGCCGCCGCCGCATTGCGGGCAAAGACCGAAAAGGGCAGCCGCGGGGATGCCGGGCTGCCCTTTCGTGGTTTGGCCAATCTCAGTCTGACTGGTGCCGTTTTCCATCAGTGGATCGGATGACCCCAGCCGCCCCACACGTAGATGGCGACGAACAGGAACAGCCAGACCACGTCAACGAAGTGCCAGTACCAGGCCGCTGCTTCGAAGCCGAAGTGCTGGCGCGGGGTAAAGTCACCGTTGTAGGTACGCTTGAGGCAGACGATCAGGAAGATCGTGCCGATCAGCACGTGGAAGCCGTGGAAGCCGGTCGCCATGTAGAAGGCCGAACCATAGGTGTTCTGACCAAAGGCAAACGGCGCGGCCGCATATTCATAAGCCTGGATACTGGTGAACAGCATGCCGAGCAGAATGGTGGCCCACAGGCCTTTCTTCAGGCCATCGCGGTCCCCGTGGATCAGCGAGTGATGCGCCCAGGTGACGGTGGTGCCCGAGCACAGCAGGATCAGCGTGTTAAGCAGCGGCAGGTCGAAAGGATCGAGCACGGCTTCGATCGCCTTGGGCGGCCACTGCCCGCCAACCACTTCGGCGATATTGCTGGGGAACAGCGAGAAGTCGAAGAAGGCCCAGAACCAGCCGACGAAGAACATCACTTCCGAAGCGATGAAGGTAATCATGCCATAGCGCAGGTGCAGCTGCACAACCGGGGTGTGATGGCCTTCATGGGCTTCGCGGACAACCTTGGTCCACCACTGGAACATGGTGAACAGGATCCCGAAGAAGCCGACCAGCAGCACGTACTTGCCGGCCGCCATGTCGTGCATCGTCAGCACGCCGCCGCTGGTAGCCAGCAGCGCCGATACCGAGCCGAGGAACGGCAGGATATCGGGTTCGAGAATGTGGTAATCGTGGTTCTTGGTGCCGGCCATGTGCGTGGTCCCCAATTGATCCCCAAAAGCGCCAGCGGACGAAGCCGCGACGCATGAATTCCCGTCGCCCTTATCGCGCGGCTAGCGACTGGTCCAGTGCCTTTGCCGCAACTTTCTGAGCAGGTTGATCCACAGCGAGGTGGAAGGTGTAGCTGAGCGTGATCTGCTCGATGTCCTTGGCCTCCGGATCCTCGAGGATCTTCGGGTCGACATAATAGATCACCGGCATGTTGACCGACTGTCCTGGCTGCAGCGTCTGCTCGTTGAAGCAGAAGCATTGCACCTTGTTGAAGTACTTGCCCGCCTGCTCCGGCTCGACATTGAACGAGGCGATCCCGGTGACGGCATGGGTGGCCAGGTTCTCGGCCGAATAGAAGGCCATCTTGCGCGCGCCGATCCGCAGGTCCTGCGTGGTCTGTTCGGCCGCGAATTTCCAGGGCATCTGCCGATCGACATTGGCATCGAAGCGGACCGAGATGGTCTGGCCCGCCACCTTTACGGTCGCGGCCTGGGCTTCGCTCACCCGCATGGTCGTGCCGCCAAAGCCGGTGACCTGGCAGAAGATGCGGTATAGCGGGACCGAGGCAAAGCCGAGTGCCAGCATTGCGCAGGCCCCCAGCAGGGCCAGTACGCCGGTACGGGCGTTGGGATCCTTGGGCAGGCTCAGGACAGCCATGGTGCTATCCTCCGATGCGGGCGATGCTGATGAAATAGAACAGCACGACCATCGCGCCGAGCAGGCCGCCCAGCATCAGGTTGCGCTGCTTGATGATCCGCTTGCGTTCGGCTTCAGGGTCGGTTTCGGGGAACTTGGTCATGCGCTTCATCCCATGATCCAGCGGTCCGCCACCAGGGCAGCGAACAGCGCAAAAAGGTAGAACACCGAAAAGGCGAACAGCCGCTTTTCGGGTCCCATGTCGGTTTCCCCCACCCCTTGCCGGAACACCGCAACGCGCAGGGCCAGCACCAGGAAGATCGCCGAAAGCACCAGGGCCGAGGCCCCGTAAACCACGCCCGCCCCGGCGATCCAGAAGGGCAGCATGGCCAGCGGCAGCAGCAGGACCGCATAGACCAGGATCTGACGCCGGGTCGAATGGCGGCCGGCTACTACCGGCATCATCGGAATTCCCGCCTTGGCATAGTCGGTCTCGACAAACAGCGCGAGCGCCCAGAAATGCGGCGGGGTCCAGAAGAAGATGATTGCGAAGAGCAGGATCGGCATCAGCGTGATCTCGCCCGTAGCCGCAATCCAGCCGATCATCGGCGGAAAAGCGCCCGCCCCGCCGCCAATCACGATGTTCTGCGGCGTGCGCGGCTTGAGCCAAATGGTATAGATCACGGCGTAGTAGAAGATCGAGAAGGCCAGGACGGCAGCGGCCAGATAGCCGACGCCGACCGCCATCATCAGCACCGAGAAGACCGACAGCACCAGCCCGAAATCGCGGGCCGATTCGCGCGGCATCCGCCCGGCCGGCAGCGGCCGCCCGGCAGTGCGCTTCATCTGCGCATCGATGTCCGCTTCCCACCACATGTTGAGCGCGGCCGAACCGCCGGCGCCCACCGCGATGCAAAGAATGGCGGTAAAGCCCAGCACCGGGTTCACCGGGACCGGTGCCGCCAGCAGGCCGCACAGGCCGGTGAAGATCACCAGGCTCATCACGCGCGGCTTGGTCAGCGCGAAGAAATCGCGCCAATCGGTCGGGAGCGCGGGCGCGGGAGGGCTGGCAGCGGTCATGGTTGGTTGGGCCTATAGTCGCGGCTCAGAGTCGCTTCAACCAATCGATGAGCAGTCTGTTCACTTCTTCCGGCCGTTCCTGCTGCGTCCAGTGGCCAACGCCGTCCAGCACATGCCCTTCGACCCTGGGCGCGAACATCCGCATCATGGCGACAGGGTCGGCCACGGCGCCGAACAGGCTGGTCGCCGGGTCACGCGTGCCGCCGATGAACAGGCAGGGCTGTTCGATCAGCTTGCCCTGCCAGGGCTTCAGCCATTCATAGTCCCGTTCGTGGTTGCGGTAGCGGTTGAGCGGGCCGCGGAAGCCCGAGGCCTTGAACTCGCCTTCGTAGTAGTCGAGGTCCGCTGCGCTCAGCCACGGCACCGGCTGCGGATCGGGCAGGCCTTCCAGGAAGGTCGCGCCCAGCGGCTTCGACCAATAGTCGCCCGGCGGCACATCGCCCGAAATCGAATACATCATCCGGGCGACAAAGTCGCGCGGGTCGGCTTCGGCCTCAGCCTCGGCCAGGCCCGGCTCCTGGAAGAATTCCTGGTAGAAGAACCGGCCCTGGCTGGTAAAATGCTCGCGGAATACCTCGGTAAACGGGCGCAGCGGCGCGCCGGCGAAGGGTACGGACAGGCCGGCGACGGCGCTGATCCGGTCTGGATTGGTGAAAGCCGTGTTCCAGACGATCGGCGCGCCCCAGTCATGCCCGATCAGCACCACGCGGCTGTCTGGCGCCAGCGCATCGGCCAGGCCGATCAGATCCGCAGCGATCGCTTCCAGGGTATAGGCCGCAACCGGTTGCGGCTTGTCCGAGCCGCCATAGCCGCGCACGTCGATCGCGCAGGCAGTATAACCGGCCGCGGCGACCGGCCCCAGTTGATGCCGCCACGAATACCAGCTCTCCGGAAAGCCGTGGACCATGATCGCCAGTGGTGCCGTGCCCGGCGCTGGGCCTTCGATCGCGCAGCGCAGGGTGACTTCACCGGTATCGACCATCCGGAATTCAGGCATCGGTATCGCTCCAAAGAAAACGCCCCGGACCTTGCGGGCCGGGGCGGATTCTGTCCAGTCGGTTCGGACCGCAGGGCTCAGTGGTGGCCCTTGTCCTCGATCACCGGGACGGTTTCGAACTGGTGGAACGGCGGCGGGCTGGACAAGGTCCATTCCAGCGTCGTCGCACCTTCGCCCCAGTAGTTGTCTTCCGCCTTCTTGCCCATGGTGTAGGCATAGATCATGTTCACGACGAAGATCACCATCGAGCTGGCCATGATCACATAGCCGATCGACGAGACCTCGTTCCAGAAGGCATAGGCCTCGGTGTAGTCCGGATAGCGGCGCGGCATCCCCTGCAGACCCAGGAAGTGCTGCGGGAAGAAGATCGTGTTCACGCCGATGAAGAACACCCAGAAGTGCAGGTGCGAGAGGAACTCGGAGTGCATCCGGCCGCTCATCTTCGGGAACCAGTAATAGAAGCCCGCGAACAGCGCGGTCACCGCCCCCAGCGACAGCACATAATGGAAGTGCGCCACCACGTAGTAGGTGTCGTGCAGCACATCGTCCACGCCGCCATTGGCCAGGACCACGCCGGTCACGCCGCCCACGGTGAACAGGAAGATGAAGCCCATCGCCCAGACCAGCGGCGACTTGAACTCGATGCTGCCGCCCCACATGGTCGCGATCCAGCTGAAGATCTTGATGCCGGTCGGCACCGCGATCACCATGGTCGCCAGGGTGAAGTAGAGCTTCGTATTCACGCTCATGCCGGTGGTGTACATGTGGTGCGCCCAGACGACGAACCCGACCACACCGATCGCGACCATGGCATAGGCCATGCCGAGGTAGCCGAACACCGGCTTCTTCGAGAAGGTCGAGACGATCTGGCTGATGATGCCGAAGCCCGGCAGGATCATGATGTAGACTTCGGGATGGCCGAAGAACCAGAACAGGTGCTGGTAAAGCACCGGATCACCGCCACCGGCCGGATCGAAGAAGGTCGTGCCGAAGTTGCGGTCGGTGATCAGCATGGTGATCGCCGCGGCCAGCACCGGCAGGGCCAGCAGCAGCAGGAAGGCGGTAACCAGCACCGACCACACGAACAGCGGCATCTTGTGCAGGGTCATGCCCGGCGCGCGCATGTTGAAGATGGTGGTGATGAAGTTGATCGCCCCCATGATCGAGGCCGCGCCTGCCAGGTGAAGCGAGAAGATCGCGAAGTCCACCGAGGGTCCGGTCGAGCCATAGGTCGACAGCGGCGCATAGGCGGTCCAGCCGATCCCCGCGCCGATCCCGGTGCCGCCGGGCACGAAGGCCGAGAGCAGCAGCGAGCAGAAGCCGGCCACGGTCAGCCAGAACGAGATGTTGTTCATCCGCGGGAAGGCCATGTCCGGCGCGCCGATCATGATCGGGACGAACCAGTTGCCGAAGCCGCCGATCATCGCCGGCATGACCATGAAGAACACCATGATCAGGCCGTGCGCGGTGATCAGCACGTTCCACATGTGGAGCGCCTGGTCAAAGCTCGGGTTCGCTTCACCAAACCAGCGCGCGAAGGTATCGAGGTACTGGATCCCCGGCGCGGCCAGTTCCAGGCGCATCATGCCCGAGAAGGCCCCGCCGATGATCCCCGCGAAGATCGCGAAGATCAGGTACAGCGTCCCGATGTCCTTGTGGTTGGTCGACATGAACCAGCGGGCGAAGAACGCCGGCTTGTGATCATGGTCGTGATGGGCCCCATCATCGTGGGCCTGGAAGTGTTCGGCGGTGGTAGCCATGATGGAACCCTTGTCCTTCTAAGTCTGGCTTAAGCGGCCGGAGCCGGCGCGGCGGCCGGGGTGGCGGCGGGCGCAGCGGCAGCAGCCGGAGCGGCGGCGGGCGCGGCGGCAGGTGCCGCAGCAGCGGGAGCTTCCGGCAGGCCGTCGACCTTGCCGCCGGCCTGGGTCATGACCCAGGCATTGTACTGCGGCCGCGGCAGCGCTTCGACCACGATCGGCATGTAGCCGTGGCGAGCACCGCACAGTTCCGAACACTGGCCGTAGTAGACGCCCGGCTCCTTGATGAAGAGCACCTTCTCGTTGATCCGGCCCGGCACGGCGTCGAGCTTCGACCACAGCGAAGGCACGGCGAAGGCGTGGATCACGTCGGCCGCAGTCACCTGCAACCGGATCGGCTCGCCCGCAGGGACGACCATGCGGAAGTCAGCGGCCAGGTGGTCCGGCTCACCGCGCTTCTTGGCTTCTTCGGGCGGCAGCATGTTCGAAATCACTTCGAACCCGCCATTGTCCGGATAGGTATAGGTCCAGAACCACTGGTTGCCGGTAGCCTTGATGGTCACGGCCTTGGCCGGGGCCGGCTTGTACTGCTTGGCAATCAGGGTGACCGAAGGCACGGAGATGGCAACCAGGATCAGGATCGGCAGGCCGGTCCAGATCACTTCGAGCAGCGTGTTGTGGCTGGTCTTCGAAGCAACCGGATTGGCGCGCTTGTTGAAGCGCGCAACGACCCACAGCAGCAGGCCCAGCACGAACAGCGAGATCACCGTGATGATCGGCATCAGGAAGGCATCGTGCATCCAGCGGGCATATTCACCGGTCGGAGAATACTGGTCCTGCAGGTGAATGCCCTTGTCAACTGGCATGCCCTTGCCCGGTGTCGGCGCCATCGGCGTGTAGCCGCCAGGGGCAACCTGGTAGCGCGGATCGTTGGGATCGATCTTCGGGGCTTCCGGGGCCGGAGCGGCGACAACCGCCGGTGCGGCAGCGGCAGGAGCCGCCGCAGCAGGGGCAGCGGCCGCCGGGGTCGCGGTGACTGCGGCAGCCTCAACCGCAGGAGCGGCAGCGGCGGCAGCCGGAGCCGCCAGAGCGGCTTGCGGCAGCGCGACGAGCGCCAGGGAAAGACCGATTGCCTTCAACGCGTGTCCCGCTGAGCGGGCGGTTCGAGCCAGTATCATCGTAGCGCTACTTTCGCTTTCCTTTGCCGGCAAGAGCAGGGCTAAGCCCGTCTCCCGCCCCCATGGGAGTCCAGATTTGTTGGGGCCTATACGCGCGCTTGCGGGGCACCTCAAGCGCCTCTAGGGGATATTTTTGAACACACCCGAAGCCAACACGGCACTTGGGGCAACGCCGCCGGGGCGGCACCAGACAAGGGACACGGTTTTCCATGCAGGATGAAGAGGTTCTGGCAGAGTTTCGGGCCAGCAAGGCGCTGCTTGAAGGGCATTTCCTGCTCTCTTCGGGCCGCCACAGCGCCCATTACCTGCAATGCGCCCGCGTTCTGATGGATCCGGCCCGCGCTGCGCGCCTCGCCATTGCCCTGGCCCAGCGAATCCCGCGCGAGCTGCGCAAGGACATCGCCAAGGTCGTCTCGCCGGCGATGGGCGGCGTGATCATCGGCCATGAAATGGGCCGCGCGCTGGAAGTCGAGGCGATCTTCGTCGAGCGCCCCACCGGCACCTTTGAATTGCGCCGCGGTTTCAACATCGAACCGGGTGAAAAGGTCCTGCTGGTCGAAGACGTGGTGACCACCGGCCTGTCCAGCCGCGAAGCGATGGACTGCATCCGCGAAGCCGGCGGCGAAGTGATCGCGGCTGCAGCGCTGATCGATCGCTCGGCAGGCTCCGTCGATCTAGGCGTGCCATTTTTCCCATTGATTGCCATTAACTTCCCAACTTATGCACCGGATGAACTTCCCCCGGAACTGGCGGCAACCCCGGCCGTGAAGCCTGGCAGTCGCGCAAAGCCGTGAGGCAGCCAATTGCCATTGGCCTGGCCAGCACGCTGGTCTGCGCACTGCTGGCCGGGCCCGCACTGCCGGCCGCTGCCGGGGACAAGAAGATCGCGGCGTACACGATGGGGGCAACCTTTCAGACCATGCCCGCACTCCGCAAGCGGTATGGCTTTCAAGGCGACGTAGTGGTGATTGCCCAGGAAGGCGAAATCACTTCGCGTGGTCCAGCCGCCCAGCCCGGTGAGCCGACCCCGAAGATCTGGCGCTGGGCCTCGGTCACCAAACAGGTCGTTGCCGTGCTGGTGATGCAAGAGGTTGCGACCAAACGGATCGATCTCGACGCGCCGATCGCGCGCTATCTGCCCGGCTTCAAGTCGGCCAATGCGGCAACGCTCACAGTCCGGCAACTGCTGCGCCACCAGAGCGGCCTGCCCAATCCCGATGCCTCTGCACCGGCCCCGGGTGAACCCCTGGCTTTCCACTTGCGCGGCTATGCCGGCAGCCGCGACCCGCTGACCGGATATTGCGCTGGCCCGGTCACAGGCCAGGCGGGCGGCGCCTGGAGTTATAACAATTGCGATTACATCGTCGCCGGCGCCCTGCTGGAGGCCGTTACAGGGATGCCGTGGCCTACCCTCCTGCAAGAGCGGATTGCCAAGCCGCTTGGGCTCAAGACGCTAGCGGTCGCGCAACCTGGCCTGCGTGACCGACGCGGAGCGGCTGGTACGCCGCCCGAACCCGATTACGATCTTTCGTCCTATGGCACTGCCGGCGCATTGATGGGTTCAATATATGACCTGGCCGATTTCGATCGCGCGCTGATGTCGGGCAAGCTGCTGCCGGCCGCGCAGCTGCGCGAGCTGTGGGATGGCCGCCCCGAACTCGGCTTCATCGCGCTGGGCCAGTGGGCCTTTGAAGTCTCGATCAAGGGCTGCTCGAAGCCGGTTCGCGTCGTTGAGCGGCGCGGCGAGATTGGCAATGCGCAGGTTCGCAACCTCCTGCTGCCTGATCGCAATGTGGCTGTCGTCGTCGTCAACGACCAGGGGCCGCAAGAATACGGCGAGATCTGGCAGGGCACCGGTTTAAGCCATGACCTGGTGGAGATGGTGGCCTGCCCAGAGGAGAAACCGTGACTATTTCCGGCCAGCCTTCGCGATCCCTGCGCCTCGGCGTGAACATCGATCACGTAGCGACCATCAGGAATGCGCGCGGCGGGGATCATCCTGATCCGGTCCGCGCAGCGCAAATCGTTGCGGCTTGCGGGGGAGACGGGATCACCGTTCACCTGCGCGAAGACCGCCGCCATATCCGCGACGAGGACCTGGCCCGCATCCAGGCCGCAACCGGCCTGCCGCTTAACCTGGAAATGGCCGCGACCGACGAGATGCTGGAGATTGCGCTGCGCCATAAGCCGCACGCCGCCTGCATCGTCCCCGAACGGCGCGAGGAGCGCACGACCGAAGGCGGGCTCGATGCCGCTGGCCAGCACAACCGCCTGGTCCCGATCATCAGCCGCCTGCGCGAGGCCGGGATCCGCGTCAGCCTGTTCATCGGCCCGGATGAACGCCAGATCGAGGCCGCAATCCGGCTCGGCGCGCCGGTGGTCGAACTCCACACCGGTGACTATGCCCATGCCGAGGGCGAAGCCCGCGCGGTCGAGCTCAGGAAGCTGGCCGACATGGCTGCGCTCGCCGCCAAGAACGGGATCGAGCCCCACGCCGGCCACGGCCTGACTTATGAGAACGTCCAGTCGGTCGCCGCAATCCCCCAGATCGCCGAGCTCAACATCGGCCACTACCTGATCGGCGAGGCGATCTTCTGCGGGCTGGAGCCAGCCGTGCTGCGGATGCGCGAGTTGATGGATGCGGCGCGGTGAGGACGATGACATGATCATCGCCATCGGCTCTGACCTCTGCAATATCGAGCGGATCCAGAACTCGCTCTCCCGCTGGGGCGAGCGGTTCGAGAACCGCGTGTTCACCGAGATCGAGCGCGCCAAGGGCAATTCGCGGCCTTTCACCAAGGCCGGCACCCTGGCCAAGCGCTTTGCCGCCAAGGAGGCCTTTTCCAAGGCGGTTGGCACCGGGTTCAAGCGCGGCGTGTTCATGAAGGACATCGGCGTGGTCAATGCCCGCTCCGGCGCGCCGACCCTGGCGCTGACCGGCGGCGCGGCAGCGCGGCTTGCCGAGATCACCCCGCCCGGCCATGACGCTGTGGTGCATCTGACCCTGACTGACGACCATCCCTGGGCCCAGGCCTTTGTAATTATCGAGGCCCGCCCCAAATGACGGTACCCATGACTGACGCAAACAACCCCGCCCCCGCCGACGCGGACAAGCCCGAACAGGTCAACTGGTTGGCGGAGGTGAAGAGCCTGTCGCTGATGCTGCTGGCCGTGCTGGCCTTCCACAGCTTCGTGGCCAAGCCGTTCTACATCCCCTCGATCTCGATGATGCCCAACCTGCTGGTGGGTGACCGGCTGGTCGTCTCGAAGTTTCCCTATGGCTTCAACTGGTCTTCGGTCAGCTTCCACCTGCTGCCACGCGGAACCTGGCGGGTGCTGGGCGGGACACCGGACTATGGCGATATCGTGATCGTCGTCCCCGCCAACCGCGAGGAAGACCTGATCAAGCGCGTCGTCGCCCGCCCGGGTGACCGGATCGCGGTGCAGGACGGGATCATCATCCTGAATGGCAAGGCGGTGCCGCGCACGATCGAGCCTTCGGTGCAATTGCCCGAGGACCCGGAACTGACCTGCGACGGCGGTTCTTGCTACACCTATTTCGAAAACTACCGGGTCCGCCTGCCATCGGGCCGGGTGGTCTATGAAATCCCGGCTTTCCGCGAAACCCTGCCCAACGGGGCGAGCTTTGTGGTGATCGACCACATGCAGCAGAGCCTCGACAACATGAACGAGATCACCGTGCCCGAAGGCCACGTCTTCCTGATGGGCGACAACCGCGACCATTCGGCCGACAGCCGCGCGGAACTGTGGGAGAACGGCCTGGGCGGTCCGGTCCCGCTTTATGACGTTGGTGGGCGCGCCGAATTCACCACATTCAGCCTCAACGGCAGTGAGACCTGGAACCCGCTGAGCTGGTGGGGCGCCTTGCGCGGTGATCGCGCCTGGCGCAGCCTGCGCCCGGTCCACGTGCCGCAGGGCAAGTAAGGCGGAGAACTGCCGCGATGACCGAAGCTGCCAGCGAAACCCCGGCCAAGGGCCGCCGCACCCGCAAGCCTGTGCCAAAGGGCCCGGCGGCGGTCGGGCCGACCGATATCTCGGACCCGCTGCTGCGGCATGAGGCCAAACGGGCCTTTGTCTGGATCGGCATGGTCGGGCTGGCCGCGCTGGTCGTGGTGCTGGCCCAGCCCTTGCTGGTGATCTTCGGCGGGATGGTCTTTGCCGCAATGATCGATGGCGGGGCCCGGCTGCTGGGCCGGGTGCTGCCGATCCACCGCGGCATTCGCGTTACCCTCGTGCTGCTCGGCACGGTCGCCTTCCTGACCTGGACCGCGATGTTCGCCGGCAGCCAGATCGCGGCCCAGGCCTCCGAACTGCCGGCAATCGTCCAGGCCCAGACGCTCAAGGCTGCCACCTGGCTTGAAGGCCACGGCTTCCGGATCAACATGGCGAACGTCCAGGGCCTGATCGAACAGGCGATCGGCGGGGTGCGGCAGGTTACCTCGGCGGTCGGCGGAGTGATCGGCGGGCTGACCACAGCCTTCCTGATCGTGGTGCTGGGCATCTACTTCGCCGCCGAACCGCAGCTCTATCGCCGTGGTTTTTCATGGATGCTGCCGCGCGGCGAGCGCGATTCGTTCGATGTCACTGCTGCCCAGATGGGCCGGACACTGCGGATGCTGATGTTCGGCCGGCTGGTCGGCATGGCGGTCGAAGGCGTCGGCACCTGGATCATGCTGGCGCTCTATGGCGTGCCGATGGCCGGACTGCTCGGCCTGCTGACCGGGCTGCTGGCCTTCCTGCCCAATATCGGCGCGCCGATTTCCGGCCTGCTGATGGTCCTGGTCGGCTTTTCGGGCGGCTGGGAAATGGGCCTGTACTGCGTGTTCGTCTATGTCGTGGTGCAGACGGTGGACGGCAACATCATCGTGCCAATGATCGCCAAGAAGACCGCCGACCTGGCCCCGGCGCTGGTGCTGGGCGCACAGTTGATCATGGGCGCACTGTTCGGGATCATCGGCCTGTTGCTGGCCGATCCGCTGGTCGCCATGCTCAAGGTCGCGCTGGAACGGCAATCCCAGCGCAACGACCGGTCCGATGCGGCCAGCAAGGGATAGGCGATGGCCCGCAAGTTTCTTTACGTCATTGCCGCGCTGATCATCCTGTTCATCGCCGGGCGACTGGCGCTGACCTTCTATCCCGAGCAGCTGACCCGGATCGCCTTTACCCCCAGCGGCGCCTTCGAGCCCCAGCCCGCCGCCCCGGCCAACGCCTATGCCGATCCGCAGCGCTGGATCGCGCGGCCCGACCTGAAAGAATCCGGCCCCGCGCAATGGCGGCCTGCCGGAATGGCCAAGGATGCCGCGACGCTCAGCGTGCCGGTCTTCTTCATCCACCCGACCAGCTACCTCAAGCGCGCGCACTGGAATGCGCCGTTGGACGATGCGGACGCCGCCCGGATCGCCGGGATGATGGTCCGCGCCGCGGCCACGCCGTTCAATGTTTCCACCCAGCTCTGGATCCCGCGCTATCGCCAGGCGACCTTCGGCGCCTTCGTGACCGACCAGCCCGCGGCGCAGCAGGCGCTGGACCTGGCCTATGGCGATGTGGCCGCGGCCTTTGACCAGTTCATCGCCGGGATCCCGGCGGGCAGCCCCTTCGCGATCGCCGGACACAGCCAGGGCGGCTATCATCTCAAGCGGTTGCTGGCAGACAAGGTCAAGGGCACAGCGCTGGCTGCGCGGCTCGTGGCGGCCTATCCGATCGGCTGGCTGGTCGATCAGACCGCCGATCTGCCCGCCATGGGCTTCCCGGCCTGCACCAGGCCCGACCAGACCGGCTGCGTGATTTCCTGGCTCAGCTATACCGACGATGGCAATGCCGCCATGATGACCGGCGCCTACCAGCGCTTTGCTGGCAAACGCGTGCCGGGCAGTCCGGCGGCGCGTTACCTCTGCACCAACCCGCTGACCGGCGTGGCTGGCGGCGAGGCTCCGGCCAGTGCCAACCTGGGCACCATGGTCCCCGATGCGGAATTGAAGAACGGCACAATCAAGTCCGCCCTGGTCGGTGCGCACTGCGATGCCCAGGGGATCCTGCGGATCGGCAGCGGCCCGCAGATGGGCCCCTTCGTGCTGCCCGAGGGCAATTATCACGTCTATGACGTGCCGCTGTTCTGGACCAACCTGCGTACCGATTTTGCGCGCCGGGCCAAGGCATGGCGGCCGCGCTAACGACCACGTTCGCCCCGGATTTCCGGGCTCTCCTGCCGACTGGCGGGGCGTTGCTGGGGCTTGACCTGGGCACCCAGACCATCGGCACGGCCTTTTGCGATGCCGGCTGGCGCTTTGCCTCGCCCGGCAAGACGCTGAAGCGCGGCAAGTTCGGGGCCGATCGGCAGACCTTAGCCGCACTAATTGCCGAGCGCGGGATCAAGGGCGTGGTCATTGGCCTGCCGATCAACATGGACGGCAGCGAAGGGCCGCGCAGCCAATCGAGCCGCGCCTATG
>JBEGOD010000071.1:0-6861 GCA_041182185.1 Pseudomonadota bacterium | reverse complement strand
CACCTGCTGGCGCTCGGCCTCCTCGGCCAGGGCCTTGCGCTCGACGATCCGGGAAAGCGGTGCAAGCAAGAGGTTGGCGGCGAGCAGGCCATAGAGCGTGGTGGTCACCGCCATGGCGATCGATCCGGCAAAGGCCCCCTGCGCCAGTCCACCCGTTGGCAGCTGGCTGAGCGAGACGAGCGTGCCGGCCAGCCCGAATACCGGCGCGAGCTCGGCCGCCTGGGCCAGGGTGCGCTCGGCGCGCTCGCTCTCGGCCAGGCGCCGGCTGCGGTGCGCCTCGTGCGCCTCAAGCAGGGCTGGGACCGAACGCCGGCCGATCAGCGCATCGGTCGCCTCGTCGAATTCGGCATCGCCCGAATGATGCGGCACGGCGCGCAGCAGGCCATCCTGGCGGATTTCCTGGATCTGCAGCCCCAGTTCCGCGCGAGTGCGATCCAGATCGAACCCGCGCCGCCCCAGCCCGCCCAGCTTGATCAGCGTGATCCGGCAATCGCCGAGGCCGCTGCGCAACACGGTGGCGAGCAGCGTTCCGCCGCCGACGATCAGCGCGGAGGGGCCATCGATCAGGGTGGCAAGGTCCATTGGGCAAACTCCTTCACCCCCAAGGACGACCGGCAAGGCGCGGCGTTCACCGCCGGCGGGAGATTGCCGGAAAGCGGCAAGCCCTGGCCGGTCAGCGCGGCGCAAACCAGCGAACAACCGTCATTCCCGCAACTGGCACGGCCCTTGCGGATAACGGGACACGCATTGTCACAAGGACACCCGCCATGAGTGAAGGCCTGTTCGGAATCCACGGCACCGCGCTGGAGCTGCGCTCGCAGCGCCTGGCGCTGATCACCTCGAACATCGCGAACGCCGCCACTCCGGGCTTCAAGGCCCGCGACCTCGATTTTAGCGCGGCGCTCAAAGCCCGCAGCGAAGGCCTTGGCACGGCGGATGCCGCCGGCAAGGCCACCCGCTACCGCGTGCCGGTCATGCCCAGCCTTGATGGCAACACGGTCGAGATGGCGACCGAGCAGACCGCCTTTGCCGAAAACGCCGTCGCCTATCAGGCCACCCTTGGCTTCCTGCGTGGGCGGATCGAAACGCTGACCCGCGCGCTGAAGGGCGAATGACGATGGCCCAGCCGCTCACCCTGTTCGGCGCTGCGCAGCGGGCCATGTCGGCCCAGCTGGTGCGGATGAACGCCGCCGCCTCGAACCTCGCCAATGCCGGCACGGTCACCGGCAATGCCGAAACCGCCTATCGCCCGATCCGCACCATCTTTGCCGCCGAAGTCGATCGCGCCTCGGGCCTCTCGACCGTCCGGGTCGGCGGGATCATGCGCGAAAATGTCGCGCCGGTGCAGCGCTATGACCCCGACCATCCGCTGGCTGACGCCGAGGGCAATGTCTGGACCGCCCCGGTCGATGAGAATGCCGAGATGGTCGAGATGCTCGATGCCTCGCGCCAGTACCAGAACCTGGTCGAGGCGCTCTCCACCGCCAAGCAATTGATGCTTGAAACCATGAGGATGAAGTGATGGTCGCTCCTGTCACCGCGGCGGGGTCCAACCCCGCCGCAACCCGTTCCACCGCGCCAAGCAGCGGCCCCACCCTGGGCCAGTCGGACTTCATCCGCCTGCTCACCACCCAGCTCAAGGCGCAGGACCCGACCGACCCGGTCGATAACAAGGAGATGATCGCGCAGATGGCGCAGTTCTCTTCGCTGTCGGGGATCGAACAGATCAACTCGACCCTCAAAGACATCGCCGCCCGGCTTGACCGGATCGCGCCCACCCAGACCCCTGTCCAGGAGTAACCCGAAATGTCGTTCTACACCTCGCTCAACGGGCTCAAGAATGCCCAGACCGAACTGTCGGTCATCGCCAACAACCTGGCCAATGCCGAAACCACCGGGTTCAAGAAGAGCCGCATCAACTTTGCCGATATCGTCTCGGGCACCGCTTCATCCAACCCCAAGCTGGTCAAGGGGATCGGCTCGGCGGTCCAGTCGATCGACCAGAACTTCTCGCTCGGGCCGACGCAGCAGACCGGCTCGGCGCTCGATCTGGCGATCAATGGCGAGGGCTTCTTCGTCAAGGTTTCGCCGGTCACCGGCAAGACCTTCTACACCCGCAACGGCAATTTCGGCATGGATGGCGGCGGCTATATCACCGATGTCCAGGGCAACCGGCTGCAAGTGCTGCCGGTCGATGCCAGCGGGAATGTCACCTCCACCACCCCGCAGGACGCGATGGCCCCGGCCACCAACGCCGCCGGCGCGGAAGTGATGTCGGTTACCGTCAAGACCGATGGGTCGATGATTGCCGCTTATGCCGATGGTTCAGTGACCGAGATCGGCAAGGTTGCGCTGGCCAGCTTCGTCGCCCCGCCGGGACTGCTGCAGATCGGCAACCAGGATTGGCAGGCGACCGGCATTTCCGGACCCGCCGCCTATGGCCAGCCCGGCGCAGCCCGGTTCGGCACGATGCTGTCGGGCAGCCTGGAACAGTCGAACGTCGACATTGCCGAGGAAATGGTCGGGCTGATCACCGCCCAGCGCTATTTCCAGGCCAATGCCAAGGCGATCGATACGGCCACGCAGCTGTCGCAGACCATCATCAACTTGCGGACTTAAGGATAGCCGATGGACCGCCTGATCTGGACCGCCGTCACCGGCATGAGCGCGGCGATGACCCGGCAGCGGGTGATCGCCAGCAACATGGCCAATGCCCAGACCACCGGCTTTCGCGCCGAGGTGCTGCAGATGACCCCGCTGACCCTGAAAGGGCCGATGGTCGAGGCGCGGGCAATGACCGATGCCGCGGTCAAGGGCGCGATGATGACGCCGGGGGTGATGACCGCGACCGGCCGCCCGCTCGATGTCGCGCTGCAGGGCCAGGCCCTGCTGACGGTCCAGGCACCCGACGGCAGCGAGGCCTATACCCGGCGCGGCGACCTGTCGGTTTCCGCGAACGGCCTGCTGGTCAATGGCGAGGGCTTTGCCGTGATGGGCGAAGGCGGGCCGATCACCCTGCCCCCCGGCGGCACCTATGCCATCGGCGAGGACGGCGCCGTGCTGCGCCGCGATCCCGGCGCGCCCGATGCTGCCCCCGCCGGCAGCGAAATCGCCAAGGGCCTCGACGGGCTGTTCCGCGTCATCGGCGGCGGCGTGCTGCCAAGCGATGCCGAAGCCCGCCTGGCCCCCGCCACGCTCGAACAGTCGAACGTCCGGCCCAGCGAAGTCCTGGTCGACATGGTCGAGGCCCAGCGGCTCTACGACATGCGCACCAAGCTCGTCGCCACGGCCAAGGAGCTCGACGAAGGCGGCGCCAGCCTGATGCGCCTGACCTGAACCCAATCTTCCGGAGACTGACCCATGCCCTCTTCCGCCCTTCACGTCGCCCGCACCGGGCTTGAGGCCCAGGACACCCGGATGCGGGTGATCGCCAACAACCTGGCCAATATCGCCACCACCGGCTTCAAGCGCGACCGCGCCAATTTCGCGACCCTGGCCTATCAGGAGAACCGCGTCGCCGGGCAGCAGAGCTCGACCGAAACCGCCTATGCCACCGGGCTCAACCTCGGCACCGGGGTCAGCCTGCAATCGACCACTTCGATCACCACGCAAGGGACGCTTTCGAACACCGGCAATCCGCTCGACCTCGCGCTCGATGGCGATGGCTATTTCCAGGTCGAGCCGCCCGGCGGACGGCAGGCCTATACCCGCGCGGGCAACTTCTCGCGCTCGGCCGAGGGCACACTGGTGACATCGCAGGGCTATCCGGTCCAGCCGGCGATTACCATTCCCGAAGGGGCCAGCGCGATCGCGGTCGGCCCCGATGGCACGGTTTCCGCGACTGTGCCGGGGTCAAGCACCCCGACCGAGCTGGGCCAGCTGACCCTCGCCAGCTTTACCAACCCGGCCGGCCTGCAGGCGCTGGGCGACAACTTCCTGTCCGAAACCGCCGCTTCCGGCCCGGCCCAGGTCGGCGCGGCCGCTGCCGACGGGCGCGGCTCGATCCGCCAGGGGATGCTGGAAGCGTCCAACGTCAACGTGGTCGAGGAACTGGTCGACATGATCGAGACCCAGCGCGCCTACGAAATCAATTCCAAGCTCATCTCCGCGGTCGACGAAATGCTGCGCAACGCCAACCAGACGCTGTGAGGGCGGTGATGAAACGCGCATTACCAGTCCTGCTGGTGGCAGCGTTGGCTGCGCCACTCGTTGCCAAGCCCAAGCCCCCCGCCGGGTTCGAGCCTGCCCTGCCCGCCGCACCGCCGGCACCGCGCAGCCCCGATGGGGCGATCTTCAACGCCAGCGCCGGCTATGCCGCGCTGATCCAGGGCCACCGCGCCCGCGCGGTCGGCGATCCGGTCACGATCCTGTTGGTCGAAAGCACCACCACGTCCAAATCGGCGGGCTCAAAGACCCAGCGCGGCGGCAATGCCTCGATCACCCCGCCCACCGCGGGTCCGCTGTCGTTCCTCAATCCCGATGCCCTTAAAGCCGGCAGCCAATCGTCGTTCAAGGGCGAGGGCAATGCCGTCCAGACCAGCGCGCTGTCCGGCGAACTGGCGGTCACCATTGCCGAGGTGCGGCCGAACGGGACCGCGCTGCTACGCGGAGAAAAGCGCTTGCTGCTGAGCCAGGGCCAGGAATGGATCCAGTTTTCGGGGATAGTCCGCCTGGCCGATCTCGATGCGGATAGCCGCATCCTGTCCAGCCGGGTCGCCGATGCGCGGATCGAATATGCTGGTAACGGCCCGGTCCAGCGCGCCAGCCGCGAAGGTTGGCTCAGCAAGTTCTTCAACCTGATCAGTCCGTTCTGATGCTGCGCCTGCTCACCCTTGCCGGCCTGACCCTGGCCCTGGCCCTGCCTGCCCCGGCGCTGGCCGAGCGCGTCCGCGATCTCGGCGCGTTCCAGGGCGTTCGCTCCAACCAGCTGACCGGTTACGGCGTGGTCGTCGGCCTTGATGGCACCGGCGATGACAGCCTGGCCTATGTCACCGAGGCGATGCGCGGCGTGTCCGGCCGGGTCGGCGTGCAGCTGCCGGCCGGGGTCAACCCGAGCCTCAAGAACGCCGCCGCGGTGATGATCACCGCCGATCTGCCGCCCTTCGCCAAGCCCGGCCAGCGGATCGACGTGACCATCTCGGCGATCGGCAAGGCCAAGAGCCTGCGCGGCGGATCGCTGATCATGTCGCCGCTCTACGGCGCCGACGGGCAGATCTATGCCATGGCCCAGGGTAACCTAGCGGTTGGCGGGCTGGGGGTGTCCGGAGCGGATGGATCGAAGCTGACAGTCAACGTGCCCACGGTGGGTCGCATCGCCGACGGGGCCAGTGTGGAGCGCAGCGTGCCGACCGGGTTTGAATCCGGCGACACGCTGCGCTGGAACCTGTTCGCCGCCGATTTCCTAACCGCCGCGCGGGTCCGCGATGCGATCAACGCCCGCTTTGCCGGGGCCGCCCAGGTCGAGGACGGCGTCACCCTGGCCTTGCGCTTGCCGCCGGATGCCAACGCCCGCGCATCGATGATGGCGGCGATCGAGATGCTCGTCGTAACCCCCGCCGAAACCCCGGCGCGGGTCGTGATCAACAGTCGCACCGGCACCGTGGTGATCAACAGCGCGGTCCGCCTGGCTCCGGCCGCGATCAGCCACGGCAAGCTGACCGTGCGGGTCGATGAAAGCCCGCAGGTGATCCAGCCCGCCCCGTTCAGCCGCGGCCAGACGGCGCAGCAGGAGGATTCGAAGCTCTCCGCCGAAGAGGGCGGCAAGCGCGTCGCGCTGTTCCGCCCGGGGGCCTCGCTGGCCAAGGTGGTCGATGCGCTCAACCTGCTCGGCGTCAGCCCGTCGGACCTCGTCGCGATCCTTGAAGCGCTCAAGCAGGCCGGCGCGCTGAAAGCCGAGATGGTGGTGATATGACCCCGGTCTCCGCACCCATGCTGGCCACCGGCTCGCTCACCGCCAGCCACGGCACTGATCGCGAACGCCTGGCCGGCGCGGCCAAGGCCTTCGAGGCGATCTTCGTGCGCCAGATGCTGTCTGCTGCGCGCCAGGCCGGCTTCGGTGACAGCCTGGTCGGCGGCCAGGGGCTGGAGACCTTCCGCGCCATGCAGGACAGCCACTTTGCCGATCTCGCCGCCCAGACCGGCGCGCTGGGGCTGGCAAAACAGATCGAGGTGCAGCTCGCCCGCCATCTGCCGGCGCAGGGGGTAAGCAATGGCCAGTGACCTGTTCTCGATCGGCCTTTCCGGCCTGCGCGCCTCGCGCGCCGCGCTCGACCTGACCGCGCAGAACATCTCCAACGCCGGGACCGAGGGCTATGTCCGCCGGTCCTTGCGCATTTCCGAAGTGAGCAGCGCCGGGACCTGGATGGCACCGGGCGACCTGACCCTGTCGGGCGTACGGATCGACGGGGTGACCCGCAACGCCGACCTGTTCCGCCAGGCCGAAGTGCGCCGCACCGGCAGCGACTATGCCCGCGCCGCCAAGGAGCTTTCCGGGCACGAGAATATCGAGGCCGCGCTCGACCAGTCCGGCCTGTTCCCGGCGATGACCGCGTTCGAAGCCTCGCTCCAGCGGTTGGAAAGCAACCCGGTCGATCCGGCGCTGCGGGCGGGCGCGCTGGAAGATGCCCGCACCCTGGCGCGCAGCTTCAACCTGGCTGCCGGCTCGCTCGATACCCTGGGCGAAGGACTGCGGTTCGAGGCCAGCGCCGGCACGCAGGAGGTCAACACCTATGCCACCGAACTGGCCCGCGTGAACCTGCAGCTGACTCGCGCCACCGCCGGTTCCAGCGACCAGACCATGCTGCTCGACCGGCGCGACACGCGGCTCCAGCAGATTTCCGACAAGGTCGGGATCAGCACCAG
>JBEGOD010000070.1:0-15159 GCA_041182185.1 Pseudomonadota bacterium | reverse complement strand
ACTTCAGCCTCGGTTGCGCGGCGGTCAATCGTGTCGAGCTCGGTCCGCGGGGTCATCAGTTCACGGACCGGGCGATCGGCCAGCTTCATGATCCCAGTCATGATCTGGCGCTCATCCTCCTCGATCGCGCCCGAACGGGTCGCTTCGGCGAAGATCATGTGCAGCTCTTCCGCCGTGACCCCGGCCTCCCCGCCATGGCGCACACCCATCAGCCGCAGGAGCAGCGCCGACGAGCGATCGAGCAGCCAGACGAACGGCGCCGTGACCCGCGCTACCACCGCCATCGGCACGGCCGCCACCATCGCAATCGGTTCGGCGGCGCGCAGGGCAAGTTGCTTTGGCACCAGTTCACCCACCACCAGGCTGAAATAGGTGGTCAGCGCAATGACCAGGGCAAAGCCCGTGATATCGGCATATTCGGCCGGGAGGCCCAGCAACGCCAGGCGTTCCCCGGTCGGCCCGCCCAGGCTGGCGCCCGAATAGGCGCCGGCGATAATGCCGATCAGCGTGATGCCGATCTGCACGGTCGAAAGGAACTTGCCCGGATCGGATGCCAGCAGCAGCGCGGTCTTCGCGCCGACGTGGCCACGCTCGGACTGCACCCTGAGCCGGGCCGGACGTGCGGAAACGATCGCCAGCTCGGACATCGAGAACAGGCCATTGAGCAGGATCAGCCCCGCAATGATTGCAACGTCGGACCAGGGAAAGGGTGTCACACCTGCTCTGCTAGCAGGAATCGCCGGGCGCGCGAAGGGCCAAGGCCCAAATCATTGACAATGCGGCCAGCCACGCTTCATTCAGGTTATACCTCACAGGGTTGCTGTTAATGCCCATATCCTAAAGGGGATAATACCATGATGAAGTCCCGTCTGCTGATTTCAGCTTTCGCCGCGTTTTCGCTCGTTACCGTATCGGGCTGCGTGACCGATCCGAACACCGGCGAAAAGAAGGTCTCGCGCACCGCCATCGGCGGGGCAGGCGGCGCGCTCGCCGGCCTGCTGCTGGGAGGCCTGATCGGCGGCAAGACTGGCCGGATCGTCGGGGCTGGGATTGGCGGGATCGCCGGGGCAGCGGTCGGCTATACCATGGACAAGCAGATCAAGGAGCTGAAGGAGCAGACCGCTGGCTCGGGCGTCGACGTGACCGAGACCGACAATGGCTCGGCGATCCTGGTCAACCTGCCTGACGGGGTGACCTTCGATGTCGGCAGCGCCACACTCAAGCCGACCTTCCGCACCACGCTTGATGCGCTGGCGGACAGCATGGTCAAGTATCCCAACAGCCTGATCGACGTTTATGGCCACACCGATTCGACCGGTTCGGATGCCTTCAACCAGACGCTGTCGGAAAGCCGCGCTCGCACGGTTGCGGGCTATCTGCAGTCGCGCGGCGTACCCGCGGCGCGTATCCGCAGCCAGGGCTTTGGCGAGACCATGCCGGTGGCTGACAACGCCACCGAGGCAGGCCGCACCAAGAACCGCCGGGTTGAAATCAAGATCGTGCCGGTGACCCAGGAAGACGTCCAGGCCGCGCGCTCGGCCCAGTAAGGCGAAGCTACCCGGCGAGCGCCCTGGCCCGATCGGCCAGGCGCTCGACCGCGGCGGCGTGGATGTCCGGGGCCGAGACAAGCACCCCGAAATCGCGCGGATCGCGCTTGTTGTAATTGAGCGGCTGGCCGAAGGCATCGCTCACGGCTGCTCCGGCCTCGCGTGCGATCAGCGCGGCGGCGCCAATGTCCCACTCATAGCCCCAGCGCAGCGTGGCCACGAAATCGGCCTCGTCGGCCGCGACCATGGCGATCCGCAGCGCGATCGAATTGGGCCGGTCGACCGGCACCAGGTCAAGATCGGCCGGTAGCGGCGCATCCGCCGGAATCCGCGAGCCGGAGAATTCGGTCCGCCGGCTGGCCGCCAGCCGCACCCCGTTGCGCCAGCTCCCCTGGCCCGCCTCGGCCAGCCATAATTCGTCGCGCGCCGGCGCACAGAGCAGGCCCAGCAGCGGCCGGCCGGAACTGACCAGGGCCACCGAAACCGCCCAGCCCGGCCGGCCGCGAATGAAATCGCGGGTGCCGTCAATCGGATCGACCAGCCACAGCAATCCGCCATCGAGACGCTCTGGCGCATCGATGGTTTCCTCTGACAACCAGCCGGCCGAAGGCAGCAGCGCGGCGAGTTCGCGCTTCAGAAACACATCGACCGCCAGGTCGGCCTCGCTCACCGGATTGCCCGGGTCCTTTTCCCAGGTATCGAGCGCGTGACCGTGGCCCGGCCAGCGGCCCAGCGCGATCCTTCCGGCTTCGCGGACAATGGCTTCAAGGCGGGCGCGGTCGATCATTGGTCCCGATTTGTGGGGGCGGGGCCGGCTTGGCAAGCCATACCCCATCAGAATCCGCAGTTAAGCGTGCGATTAAGGCCCTTTTCAAGTCTGCCGCACTGTGCTTAGGGCCGTGACACTTCCGGCCCTCACGCGGCCATTCCCCAGTGCAGGAAAATCGCATGAACATTCACGAATACCAGGCCAAGGAACTGCTCGCGAAGTTCGGCGTCGCCGTGCCCAAGGGCATCCCGGCGATGTCGGTTGAAGAAGCCGTCGCCGCCGCCAAGCAGCTGCCCGGGCCGCTCTACGTCGTGAAGGCCCAGATCCACGCCGGTGGGCGCGGCAAGGGCAAGTTCAAGGAACTTGGCCCCGACGCCAAGGGCGGTGTGCGCCTGGCCAAGAGCCTTGCGGAAGTGGAAGCCCACGCCAAGGACATGCTGGGCAACACCCTGGTGACCGTGCAGACCGGCGATGCCGGCAAGCAGGTCAACCGCCTCTACATCACCGATGGCGTCGACATCGGCCAGGAATTCTACCTGGCGCTGCTGGTCGATCGCGCCACCAGCCGGATCGCCGTCGTCGCCTCGACCGAAGGCGGGATGAACATCGAGGACGTCGCCCATGACAGCCCCGAAAAGATCCACACCATCACGATCGATCCCGCCACCGGCCTGATGCCGCACCACGGCCGCGCCGTGGCCAAGGCGCTGGGCCTGTCGGGTGATCTTGCCAAGCAGGCACAGTCGATCCTGGCCGGGCTCTATGCCGCGTTCCTGGGCACCGATGCCGAGCAGATCGAAATCAACCCGCTGGCCGTCTGCCCGACTCCGGACGGCGACAAGCTCTATGTGCTCGACGCCAAGGTCAGCTTCGATGGCAATGCCATGTTCCGCCACAAGGACCTGCTGGAGCTGCGCGACACGACCGAAGAAGACCCGGCCGAACTGGAAGCCAGCGAATATGACCTGGCCTACATCAAGCTCGACGGGAACATCGGCTGCATGGTCAATGGCGCGGGCCTGGCCATGGCGACGATGGACATCATCAAGCTGAACGGCGAATTCCCGGCCAACTTCCTCGACGTAGGCGGCGGCGCCTCCAAGGAAAAGGTCACCGCGGCCTTCAAGATCATCCTCAAGGATCCGGCCGTGAAGGGCATTCTCGTGAATATCTTCGGCGGGATCATGAAGTGCGACATCATCGCCGATGGCATCGTCGCCGCGGCCAAGGAAGTGAACCTCTCGGTTCCGCTGGTGGTCCGCCTGGAAGGCACCAACGTCCAGCAGGGCAAGGACATCCTGGCCAATTCGGGCCTGCCGATCGTCGCTGCCAACGACCTGGGCGATGCCGCGAAGAAGATCGTCGCCGAAGTCCGCAAGGTGGCCTGAGGCCACTGATCGGAGTTGACGTTTACGTAAACGGCAGTAATGCCGCGTTGCAACATGGCAAAGCGAAAGGCTTGAACCGATGAAGGCCCTGGTCTGCGTTAAGCGCGTGATCGACTACAACGTGAAGCCGCGGGTAAAATCCGACGGTACCGGCGTTGATCTCGCCAATGTGAAGATGAGCATGAACCCGTTCGACGAGATCGCGGTTGAGGAAGCCATCCGCCTGAAGGAAAAGGGCGTGGTTACCGAGATCGTGGCCGTGTCGGTTGGCCCGGCCAAGGCCCAGGAAACGCTGCGCACCGCGCTGGCGATGGGCGCGGACCGCGCGATCCTGGTCCAGGTCGATGACGGCGTAGAGGTTGAACCGCTGGCGGTTGCCAAGCTCATCAAGGGCGTGGCCGATGAAGAGGCCCCGGGCCTGATCATCACCGGCAAGCAGGCGATCGACGACGATTCGAACCAGGTCGGCCAGATGGTCGCGGCGCTGATGGGCCGCCCGCAGGGCACCTTCGCCAACGAAGTGACCGTGGAAGGCGATTCGGTCATCGTGAAGCGCGAAATCGATGGCGGTCTGGAAACCGTGAAGCTGGCGCTGCCGGCCGTGGTCACCACCGACCTGCGCCTCAACGAGCCGCGCTACGCCTCGCTGCCCAACATCATGAAGGCCAAGTCGAAGCCGCTCGCCGTCAAGGCTCCGGCCGACTACGGCGTGGACATTGCGCCGCGCCTCAAGACCCTCAAGGTCAGCGAACCGCCGGTGCGCAGCGCCGGCATCAAGGTGGCAGACGTGGATGCCCTCGTCGCCAAGCTCAAGGAAATGGGAGTCGCCTGATGGCCAAGACGCTCGTTTGGGTCGAACACGACAACGCCTCGGTCAAGGATGCTACCTTGGCCGTGGTCTCCGCCGCCGCGCAGCTGGGTGAAGTCCACCTGCTGGTCGCCGGTCACAATTGCGCCGCTGCCGGTGCCGCTGCCGCGCAGATCGCCGGCGTGGCCAAGGTCCACGTGGCCGACGATGCGGCCTATGCCAATGCCCTGGCCGAAAACGTCGCACCGCTGATCGCCGACCTGATGGGGCATCACGACGCCTTCCTGGCGCCAGCCACCACCACCGGCAAGAACGTTGCGCCGCGCGTCGCCGCGCTGCTCGACGTGATGCAGATCTCGGACATCCTGTCGGTCGAAGGTCCCAAGACCTTCACCCGGCCGATCTATGCCGGCAATGCCATCGCCACGGTCGAATCGAGCGATGCCAAGCTGGTGATCACCGTGCGCGGCACGGCCTTTGCCAAGGCGGCCGCCACGGGCGGCTCGGCCCCGGTTGAAGCCATCTCGGGTCCGGCAGCTGCCGGCACCAGCAGCTTCGTCGGCTCGGAAGTTGCCAAGAGCGAGCGTCCGGAACTGACCAGCGCCAAGATCATCGTCTCGGGCGGCCGCGCGCTCAAGGATGCGGACACCTTCAAGGCCGTGATCTTCCCGCTGGCCGACAAGCTGAACGCCGGGGTCGGCGCCAGCCGCGCCGCGGTCGATGCGGGCTATGTCCCGAACGACTACCAGGTTGGCCAGACCGGCAAGATCGTCGCGCCGGAAGTCTACGTCGCCGTCGGCATCTCGGGCGCGATCCAGCACCTCGCCGGCATGAAGGACTCCAAGACCATCATCGCCATCAACAAGGACGAGGACGCCCCGATCTTCCAGGTCGCGGACATCGGCCTGGTCGGCGACCTGTTCACGATCGTGCCGGAACTAACCGGCAAGCTCTAAGCAGCTGCGACATTCGAAACATGGAAAGGCCCTGCGCAAGCGGGGCCTTTTCTGTTTCAAGGCAATGGATTAGATTGCTCTGAAAATCATTTCGGGGGGAGTCGATGCCAAGCAGTCGCCAATATGTCCTTGCCGTCGCACTTGCGGGTCTGCTCGGCACGCCCCTCGTCGCAGGTAAGCAGCCCGCAGCCCCGCTCAAGCGCGAAGGCAAGTGGGAGATGGACTACGCCCAAAGCGCCTGCCACTTGACGGCCGCCTTTGGCACACAGCCTGATCGCGTCATTGCGCGGTTTACCCAGGTCGGCCCAGGCGAAGCTTTGAGACTTAGCCTGTATGGCAAGCCGCTCGGTCGCAGCTCAACACCCTTCGCCCGCGCCCGTGTCACCTTTCTGCCCGCAGCCGCGCAACCGGACTGGACCGACGTCACCAACGGGTCGATCAACCAGAACGGTGGCGAGCTTCCAGCCGTCTTCATCGGCGGGGTCCGGCTCGATAACCGGACGTGGCAAGGTGGAGGCGCACCCAACCTGCCACCGGTTACACTGGAGACCGAGAAGGCAGTGAACGCCTTGTCCTTCGTCCAGCGCGGCGGCGAAACGTTCACGCTTGACCTGCAATCCATGGCTGGGCCGATGGCAGCGATGCGGCGCTGCACCGAGGATCTTGTCCGGGAGTGGGGCTTCGATTCGGCCGAGCTGGCCACCCGGCAGAGCCGCGCTGTGCCCAGGAATAACCCAGCATTCTGGGCCACCAGCCCCGATTATCCGGCCAAAATGCTGTTCAAGGGTTCCTCTGCCTTTGTCACCTTCCGGGTCGCGATCGACGAGGCTGGTGCCGTGAACGACTGCTTCGTGCTCGAAACCACCAACCCGCCCGAAATCGGCCCGCATACCTGCGGTCTGATCAAGCAGCGCGCCCGCTTCACCCCGGCACGTGACAAGGACGGCAAGCCGGTAAAGGACTATTACATCAACCGGGTATTTTGGAAGGCTGCTGGCTAGACCCGCTCCCACAGCCCCAGCGCCGCACCTTCCTCAGGCTGCTGGACGCCATAACGCACGAAGCCCAGCTTGGTCGCAATCGCCTCGCTCGCTGTGTGGCCCTGCTCGATCATGCAGGCGACGCGCTGACGGCCATGCGTGGCGTCGAACCAGGCCAGGGCTGCCGTCATCACTTCGCTCGCCAGGCCCTGGCCCCAGGCGTCGTGGTGGACGATCCAGCCGGCTTCGGGGACATTATCGAGGCCTTGGCTCGCGCCAAAGCCCCGATGGCTGCGAAAGACGCCGCAGTTGGCGATAATACGCGCCTCGCCCTTTCGCCGGACCATGAAGGTGCCATAGCCCCACAGCCCCCAGGACCCGGCATTGCGGGTCAGGCGGGTGAAGCTGTCCATCTCGGTTGGGGTGAAACTGCCGAGGAAGCGGCGGGTTTCCTCGTCGCGGGTCAGTTCGAACAGGTCGGCCAGGTCAGTCACTTGCGGCTGCCACAGCTCGAAACGGTCGGTGGTGAGCAGCGGCGCGGCGCTCACAACAGCTGGTCCACCGCGTGAATGATCACGCCGACCAGCCCGCCGACCATGGTGCCGTTGATGCGGATGAACTGCAGGTCGCGCCCGACCGCGCCCTCGATCCGGTCGGTCACCGTCTGGGCATCCCAGCGCTTGACCGTTTCCGAGACCAGCCGGACGATCTGGTCGCCATAACGCGATGCCGCGCCAACCAGGGTGCGGCGGGCGAAGCGGTTGATCTGGTCCTGCAGCGCCGGATCGTCGCGCAGGTGGCGGCCTAGTTCGGCCAGGGCTTCGGCCATCTGGCCGCCGATCTGGCCCTCGGGCTGGCGCAGCCGGTCCAGCATGCCGATCCGCAGCCGTTCCCAGACGCCCTGCCACCAGACCGAGACCGCCGGATTGGCGATCAGGTCACCCTTCATCCGTTCGATCTTGGCGCGCAGCTCGGCATCCTGCTGGAGATCTGCGGCGAGCTTGGCGAGGCCCTCCTCGATCTTGCCACGCAGGGGATGGTCGGGATCGACGATCACTTCGGCCAGCAACTTGTAGAGCCCGTCGAGCACCGAATTGGCGAGCCGCTCGTCAAGGCCCGTCCAGCGCAGGATCGCACTGGCGCGGGTGTGGATCAACTCGCGCACCAGTGCTTCGTTGTCCTCAAGCGTCAGGCCAGCCCAGCGCACCAGCGATTCGATCACCGGCATGTGGCGCTTGTCGGCAATCGTGGTGCCCAGCATCTGGCCAAGCAGCGGCGACACCTCAAGCTTGTCGATCTGGCGGAACAGCCCGCCGCGGACCTGGCTGCCAAGCCGTTCGGGGTCGAGCGATTCGAGCGCGTGGGCCAGCATGTCCGCAGCCCCGGCGCGCAGTCGGCTGCTGCCCCCGGTCTGCGGATCGGCCAGCCAGTTGCCGACCGATCCCGCCAGGTTCATGCCGCGCATCCGCCGCGCCACTACCTGGGGGGTAAGGAAATTGGTGCGCAGGAAGGCCGCCATCGTATCGGCGATACGGTCCTTGTTTTCCGGCACGATCGCAGTGTGCGGGATCGGCAGGCCAAGCGGGCGGCGGAACAGCGCGGTTACCGCGAACCAGTCAGCCAGGCCGCCCACCATGGCCGCCTCGGCAAAGGCCAGGACATAGCCCATCGCCGGGTGCAGCCCCTGGTACTGGCGGGCCACGAGATAGAGCCCAGCCATGACGACCAGCAGCCCGGTGGCCGTGCGCCGCATGCGCAGCGCGCGATCGACCGGTTGGCCGCCGCGCGCATTCGCCAGGGGGAGCGGACCGGTCACTCTGCCGGCAGGGCCCCACCGTGGAGGCCGTCGTCCCGGGGGCCAAGCTCGTCACCAGGCTCGAAGCTGAGCAACCGCTTGCGCAGCCACGGCCCGGCGCGCTTTTCGAAGCCGTCAGCCAGGCTGAAGCCAGCCGGCACGATCACCAGCGTCAGCAGCGTCGAGAGGACCAGGCCCCCGATCACCACCGTGCCCATCGGCGCGCGCCAGGCCCCGTCGCCCGAACCGATCCAGCCGGAAATCGCAGTCGGCACCATGCCCGCGGTCATCGCCACGGTGGTCATGATGATCGGTTGGGCGCGCTTGTGCCCGGCTTCGATGATCGCGGTCGCCTTGTCGACCCCGCGCTGCATCTCTTCGATCGCGAAATCGACCAGCAGGATCGAGTTCTTGGCGACGATGCCGAACAGCATCAGGATCCCGATGAACACCGGCATCGACATCGGCTGGCCGACCAGCAGCAGCGCCAGCAGCCCGCCCAGCGGGGCCAGGAACAGCGAGCTCATGTTGACCAGCGGCGAGACGAAGCGGTGGTACAGCAGCACCAGCACCGCGAAGACCAGCAGGATGCCGGAAACCAAGGCGATACCGAAGTTCCGCTGCATTTCCGCCTGCCATTCGTCCTCGCCGAAGGGTGCGTTGGACACGCCCAGCGGCAAGTCCTTCATCACCGGCAGGTTGTTGACCTTCTCCATCGCCGTGCCCTTGACCACGCCAGGGGCAAGGTCGGCGCCGACGAAGACGCGGCGGTTCTGGTTGTAGCGCTGGATCGAGACCGGGCCCGAGCCAAAGCTGATTTCGGCGACCCGCGACAGCGGCACCGAGCCGCCAGCCGTGGTTGGCACCGGCAGGTTCTGGATCGTCGAGAGGTCCTGCCGCGCTTCGACCGGCAGGCGCACCCGGATCGGCACCTGGCGGTCGGTCAGCGAGAACTTGGCGGCGTTCTGGTCGATATCGCCGATCGTGGCGATGCGGATCGTCTGGCTGAGCGCCGAGGTGGTCACGCCCATGCTGGCGGCCAGGTCCAGCCGCGGCTTGATCACCACTTCGGGGCGGCGCATGTCGGCCGCGATCCGCGGGGCGACCAGTTCCTTCACGCCCTTCATCTCTTCGACCAGCTTCGACGCGGTCGCATCGAGCAGCTTGGAATCCGAACCGGACAGCATGACCGAGACCGGCCGGCCCGTGCCGCCGCCCGGCCCCGGCCCGAAGGCCTGGATCGTAACCCGCGCGTCGGCAATCTGCTGCAGCACCGGCGTCAGCTCGCGCTCGATCACCATGCTCTTCTTTTCGCGATCTTCCTTGAGCGTGATGAAGACGCGGCCATTACCTTCGCCAAAGCGGGCGAGAACGGTTTTGGTTTCGGGGCGGTCCTTGGCGACCTTCACGACCTGATCGATCACCGCCTCGGTCTGCTTGAGCGTGGTGCCGGGCACCATCTCGACACGGACCTGGATGAAATCGCCATCGGCCGTCGGGAAGAACTGGGTCGGGATATTGGCGAAGAGAATGCCGGTCAGCCCCAGCGCGCCCAGCCCGATGCCCAGCATCCAGACCCGGTGGTCGCGTCGGCGCGCGGCCCAGCGCAGGTGCATGAAGCGGTACCAGTCGGAGAAGCTGCGCGGGGCAAAGTCGGCGAGCAGCAGCAGCAGGCGGTAGGCCGCCCAGGCCGCAACCAGCCCGACGCCGACGCCAAGGAAGGCGGAAACCCAGCCGGGGACCATATCGCGCAGCGCCTCGACCTGTTCGACCACCTTGGACGGGACCATCGCCCCGGCCCCAAAGGTGGCCAGGACCACCAGCGTCGCCAGGATCCAGACGAGATAGTACCACCACCGCGACTGCACCTTGGGCAGGGCCGCGCGCAGTGCCTTGGCCTCGCGCTGATCGATCGACCAGCGCAGGATGTTGAGGTACTTGTCCATCCACGCGCCGCCGCCATGCTCTTCCTCGCCATGGGCCTTGAGGAAATAGGCCGCGACCATTGGCGTGATCATGCGGGCGACCGCCAGTGACATAAGCACCGAGACCACCACGGTCAGGCCGAAATTCTTGAAGAACTGGCCCGATACGCCCGGCATCAGCCCGACCGGGAGAAACACCGCGACAATCGAGAAAGTGGTGGCAACCACCGCCAGGCCGATTTCGTCAGCCGCGTCGATCGAGGCCTGATAGGCGCTCTTGCCCATGCGCATGTGGCGCACGATATTCTCGATCTCCACGATCGCGTCGTCGACCAGCACCCCCGCAACAAGGCCCAGCGCCAGCAGCGAGAGCGTGTTGAGGGTGAAGCCCATCAGGTCCATGAACCAGAAGGTCGGGATCGCCGAGAGCGGGATGGCCAGCGCCGATATGACCGTAGCGCGCCAATCGCGCAGGAAGAAGAACACCACGATAACGGCCAGGATCGCCCCTTCGACCATCGCCGAAATCGAGCTTTCGTACTGCGCCTTGGTGTAATCGACCGAGGTGAACTGGCGGATGAACTTGACCCCGGGGTTCTCCTTTTCGATCTTCTTGATCTCGGCAAAGGCCGCATCATAGACCGACACGTCCGAGGCCCCGCGCGCGCGGGCGATGCCGAAGGTCACCACCGGCTTGCCATCGGCCTTGCCCATGCTGGTGATCTCGCCATAGCTGTCCTGGACGCGGGCAAAATCGGTCAGCTTGACGGTCCGGCCATTGCCGAGCGGGATGTCGGTCTGCGACAATTCGTAAGCGGTCTGGGCATTGCCCAGCACGCGCACCGACTGGCGCGAACCGGCGATTTCGGCGCGGCCGCCGGCGGCGTTGATGTTGAGCTGGCGCAGCTGGGCATTGACCTGGGTGGCCGTGATCCCAAGCGACTGCATCCGCGCCGGATCAAGCGTCACCAGAATCTCGCGGTTCACCCCGCCACCACGGTTGACCGTGGCCATGCCGGGAATGTTGAGCAGCCGCTTGGTCACCGTATCGTCGATGAACCACGACAGCTGCTCGATTGTCATGTCGTCGGCCTGGACCGCGAAGTAGGCGAAGGGATCGGACGAAGTCTGGGCCTTGACCACCTGCGGCTCGAGAATCCCGTCAGGCAACTCGCCCCGAGCCTGGTCGACCGCGTTCTTGACCTCGTTGACCGCCTCGTTGACGTCTTCGCCGATCTTGAATTCTATCATCGTCTGGCTGCGGCCTTCCGAAGCGGTCGAGCTGATCGACTGGACCCCGGAAATGGTCCGCACCGCGGATTCGACGCGCTGGGTGATCTGGGTCTCGATCTCGGTCGGCGCCGCACCCGGCTGGGCGATCGAGACGATTACCATCGGGAACTCGACATCGGGGTCGTTCTGGACCTCCATCTGCGCGAAGCTCATGATTCCGGCCAGCATCAGGCCGATGAAGAGCACGATCGGCACCACCGGGTTGCGGATCGACCAGGCCGAGATGTTACGGAAGTTCATCGCCAGATCCTGTCTTCAGCCTGATTGCTGTCTTACTGCTTCACGAGCTTGGGGTTGATCGTCTCGCCCGGCGAGAGGAAGCCGCCCGCCCGCATCACGACCTGTTCCGAGCCACTCAGACCCTCGACCACGGCAATGCCGTTCGACGTGACCAGGCCGGTCTTGATGTTGCGCCGCTCGGCCTTGTTGTTCTTGCCGACGATGTAGACATAGCTGCCTTCGTTGTCCGAGAGGATCGCGGATTCCGGCAGCATCGGCGCAACCACCGTGCCGGCCTTGATCACCGCCGTGGCAAACCCGCCGGGGCGCAGATCGGGGGCATAGGGCAGCGCGATGCGGGCAATACCCTGGCGGCTCTGCGGGTCGATCACCGGAGCGGTCTGCCAGATCTGGCCGGTAAAGGTCTTCGTCCCGCCGACCGGAGTGACTTCGGCGGCAATGCCGTTCGAAACCTGGGCCAACTCGGTCTCGCCGACCAGCGCCCGCAGTTCCATCTCGCCGCCCTTGGCCAGGCGGAAGAGCACGCCCGAACCGGCGCTTACCACCTGGCCGGGCTCGACCCGGCGTTCCAGCACCAGGCCAGCGGCCGGGGCCACCACGTTGAGTCGGTTGAGCTGCGCATTGCGCACGCCCAGCTGGGCGCCGGCAACGCGGACCTGGGCCACGGCGGAATCGCGCTGGGCGGTCAGCCGGTCAACGTCGGCCTTGGAAACGAAGCCGCGCTCGACCAGTTGGAGCGCGCGGTCGAGATTGGCCTGGGCCAGCTGGGCATTGGCCTGGGCCACGTCGATCTGGGCGGCCTGGCTGGCGCGCTGCTGGACCTGGACCGAGCGGTCAATCACCGCCAGGACCTGGCCGGCGCCAACCCACTGGCCGGGTTCGACCAGGACGGAGATGACCTGGCCGCCTTCGCCCGGAACGCCAACCGGCAGTTCGCGGCGGGCCGCCAGGGTGCCAGTGACATTGATGGCGCCTTCGATCGTGCCGCGACCGGGCGCGACCACCGAAACCACGGCCGCCTGCGCCTTCTTGTCGCCAGTGCCGGCGGTATCGCCGCTGTGGGTCAGGAACCAGATCCCGACCAGCCCGGCCAGGACCGCCAGTCCGATCAGCAGCAGCTTGCGCCGCGAGCGCCGATCTTCCTCGGCATCGCCCATCAGTACGGCGGCGGAATCAGTCACCGCCAGGTCGTCTGCTGCAATCCGCGTGTCATAGTTCATGGCCGGACCTGCCCCATCTTGCATCGCCGCAGCACCGGTTACAGCCAGGATGACTGCACCGGCATTACGGCGCTGTATTACTCTGCTATATCACTTCGGGCAAGTCCGCAGCGCGGCAGGCCTGTCGAAGCGGCACTATTTCAGGGCCGGAGCCATAGGCCGCGGATTGCTGCAACGCAACGCAGTGCTCGGCAAACGGTCGACCGCGTCCGGCGAAACGCGCGAAGGGGCGCGGTTAACGCACCTTGCCACGCTGGATCAGGTTGACCACGCCCAGCAGGATGATCGCGCCCAGGATCGCAATCGCCAGGCCCGGGAGCGAGAATTCCTGGACCGAACCCCGCATTCCGACCAGCGGGCCGATCACCAGGTTGCCGATTACCGAGCCGACGCAGCCAACGACGATATTGGCCAGGACGCCCATCGAGGCATCGCGGTTCATCAGTTTGCTGGCGAGCCATCCGGCCACGCCGCCAACGATCAATGCAATAATCCAGCCCATACCCAGCTCCTCTGCCAGGCTGCCAGTGGCGCGAAAGACCGGACCTGCCGGCCCCGCAAAGCAGCCGCCCCGAACCAGTCATGCTGGTCCGGGGCGGCGAAGCTATCGCAGCGACAGGGTCTTGTCGCGCTTAAAGTATTGTCGGCTCAGTACTTGAGCTGGCGCTCGTAGAGGTCGCGGTAATGCTGGATCCGCGTCACCCGCAGGCCCTGCATGCCCGAGCGATCAACCGCCCGCTGCCACGAGGCAAATTCCTCGAGCGTCAGATTGTAACGCTCGCAGACCTCGTCGATGGTCAGCAGGCCGCCATTGACCGCCGCCACGACTTCGGCCTTGCGGCGCACGACCCACCGGGTGGTGCTCGGCGGCGGAAGCGAATCGACGGTCAGCGGCTCGCCGAGCGGGCCAATCACCATTGCAGGTCGGATTTTCTGGTTCTCGATCATGTTCATCCTCAGCCGTCGCCCAGCCTGTCGGCAGCGGCAGGAACAGCATTGCCTGTGAGGGCTTTGCCATCTGCTAAATCACTTGGGTTAATTTCGCGTGAGGCATGGCTTCCTCCCGCCGGTGCCAGGGAGGACCGAGACCCGAACGAGCCCCCCAGCAGCCGTAGTTCCTGGATTTCGGCTCGGATCAGTTCCACCCGTGCGGCATGAGCCGCCTGCAACCGCGCGCTCAGGGCGTGCCAGTCGCAGCGGCCCGTAATGCCCCCTTCGCTGCCGGGGAGTACCCGGTCGCGCAGGCTTGCAATGAGGTCCTTACCGAATTCCATGGGGCCGTTCTAACGGCACAAGGTCAACAGCCGGTAAAGGCCGGGTTTACCCGATGGTCACTGACCTTACCGAAATCCAGCGCTCCCCCTGATGGTTTTGCCAGCCGCCAGCGAAGCGTGTAAGGCGCGCCGCCATGGCCCTGGCTCCTGACCTGACCCTTGATCCCGCTGCACTGTTCCAGCTCGACGGACCGGCTGCGGCCAAACGGATCGTCGTCGCCATGTCGGGCGGTGTCGATAGCTCGGTCGTCGCCGCGCTCGCGGCGCAGAGCGGGGCCGAGGTGATCGGCGTCACCTTGCAGCTTTACGATTCAGGCGCGGTCGCGGCCCGCAAGGGAGCCTGCTGCGCGGGTGACGACATCCGCGATGCCCGCGCCGTGGCCGACCGGCTGGGCATCCAGCACTATGTCATCGATCACGAATCGGCCTTCCGCGAGGAAGTGGTTGAACAGTTTGCCGATGAATACCTGGCCGGGCGGACCCCGATCCCCTGCATCCGCTGCAACATGGGGCCCAAGTTCACCGACCTGTTCCGCATGGCGCGCGAATTCGGCGCGGACTGCCTGGCGACCGGGCACTATGTCCGCCGCGTGATCGGGCCGGCCGGACCGGAACTGCACCGCGCGCTCGATCCGGCGCGTGACCAGTCCTATTTTCTATACGCGACCACCGAAGCCCAGCTCGACTACCTGCGCTTTCCGCTGGGCGGCCTGCCCAAGCCGCAGGTCCGCGCCCTGGCCGAAGCGGCCGGCCTGCGCACGGCCGCCAAGCCTGACAGCCAGGACATCTGCTTCGTTCCCGATGGCGACTATGCCCGAATCGTGAAGGCTGTCCGCCCCGAAGGCGGGCGCCCCGGCAGCATCGTCCATGTCGAGAGCGGCGCCGTGCTGGGCCAGCATGAAGGCGTGATCCACTTCACCGTCGGCCAGCGCCGCGGGCTGGAGATCGGCGGCCAGCCCGAGCC
>JBEGOD010000069.1:0-3374 GCA_041182185.1 Pseudomonadota bacterium | reverse complement strand
GCTTCCTCCATCGCCGCGCGGCTGCGGAAGCCGCCGGTGACCATCAGCGGCACCTTGATCGCCTCTTTCATGGCCAGCGCGAAATCGACGAAATAGGCCTCGCGCGCCAGGGTGGATGGCTTCACGCCCGGCTGCTCGACCGGCTCCAGCCCCTCGATCCCCAGCAGCTTGGGCTGCTCATAGGTGCCGCCCGAAATCTCGATCAGGTCGACCCCGTCGTCGGCCAGCCAGCCGGCGACGGTCTGGCTGTCTTCAAAGGCAAAGCCACCCTTCTGGAAATCGGCGCTATTGAGCTTCACCGAAATGGCGAACTTTGCCCCAACCGCCGCCCGCGTCGCCTTCACCACTTCGCGCAGGAACCGCGCGCGGTTCTCCAAAGTTCCGCCCCACTGGTCGCTGCGCTGGTTGGAGCGCGGGCTGAGGAACTGCGAGATCAGGTAGCCATGCGCGGCGTGGATCTGGGCGCCATCGAACCCGCCTTCGCGGCAGGAATGAGCAGCACTGGCGAAGCGGGCGATCAGGTCCGCAATCTCGGCCTCGGTCAGCGCGACCGGCTCACCAAACTGGCCGCCCGGCAGGCCCAGCTTGACCGCCGAGGGCGCCTTGGGATGGGGATTGACCGGCTTCATTGTCTGCCGTCCGGCATGGCTGATCTGCGCCCAGAAGGCCGAGCCGCCCGTCTTGGCCGCGCCAGTCCAGCGGCGCAGCGCATCGATCATCGCCCCGTCGGCAGGCTGATCGAGGATCACATTGCCGGGCCGCTCCAGGTGATCGCCATCGACCTGGACATTGCCCGACAGCAGCATGCCGCAGCCGCCCGCCCCCCACACGCGGTACAGCGTCTCCAGCTCGGCCGTCGGGCGGCCCAGCGGATCGGCCAGTCCCTCGGTCATCGCCGCCTTGGCGAGGCGGTTGGGGAGCACGGCCCCGCAGGGCAGGGTCAGCGGCTGATCGAGCATGGCATTCTCCGAAATCAGGGGGCCTTGATAGCTGGCACGGCCCGCGCCGCATCTTCCGGCGTGATACCGGGGGCGGGCAGCGGCGCAATCGTCTCCAGCCGCCGCATCACGCGTCCGGCGCGCTGGATCGCCGCGACCAGCCGGGGATAGACCCCGCAGCGGCACAGGTTGGGCACGGCGGCCTTGATGTCTTCCGGCGTCGGATCGGCATTGCGCGCCAGCAGCGCCGCGGCGGCAATCGCGATGCCGGGGGTGCAGAAGCCGCACTGGATCGCCTGCTCTGCCACCAGCGCCTGCTGCACGGGGTGCGAGCGATCGGGCGAAAGCCCCTCGATCGTGGTCACCACGCGCCCCTCGGCCTCGGCCAGGGTCAGCTGGCAGGATTGCCTTGCTTCGCCATCGACCAGCACCATGCAGGCGCCGCAATCGCCCACCCCGCAGCCATATTTGGTGCCGGTCAGGTTGGCACCGTCGCGCAGCGCCCACAACAGCGGGGTCTGTGGGTCCATGTCGAACGCCAGCGGGCGTTCATTGACGGTCAGGCTGGGCATCGCGCGGAGTTAGTCGCGCCAGCTGCGGTCGGTCCGGTCGACAATCCGCACCCAGGCATCGAAATCGGCCTTGCCCGGCCCGCCCGGCAAACGGACCTGGCCCAGGTCGCGCTGGTGCACGGCCACGACCTCGTCCGGGATCACCACCGGCTTGCCGGCCGCCATGGTCGCCAGCTGGATCTCGCAGGCGCGCTGCAGCGACCAGTGCTGGATGAAGATCTCGCCAATCGAACGGCCCAGGATCACCGGGCCGTGATTGCGCAGCATCAGGATGCGGTTGTCACCGAGGTTGGCGAGCAGGCGTTCGCCCTCTTCCTCGCGCACGGTAACGCCTTCGAAATCATGGTAGCTCAGCTTGCCGATGAAGTTGCAGGCATAGAAGTTCACCGGCTGAAGCCCGCCTTCCATGCTGCACACCGCCATGGTCGCGGTGGTGTGCGTGTGGCAGATCGCATGGGCCCAATCGACGTGGCGGTGGAAATAGGCGTGCTGGGTGAAGCCCGCCTTGTTCACCGGGAACGGGCTGCCATCGAGCGTGTTGCCGTCGATGTCGATCTTGACCAGGTTGCTGGCGCAGACCTCGGAATAGTGCAGGCCGTAAGGGTTGATCAGGAAGGCCCCCTCCTCACCCGGCACCTTCAACGAGATGTGGTTGTAGATCGACTCGCTCCACCCCAGGTGATCGAACACGCGGTAGCAGGCGGCCAGCTCCTGCCGGGCCTGCCATTCGGCTTCGCTGCAATCGAGGTTGCGAGCGTGAGCGTTCTTGATCGAGGTAGCCATCGAATCCCTCCGGTTGTGCTTTGCAGATCGGTCTAGGCCATGCGGCTCTACATGGAAATCCGGAAACCGGCCCAGACCGTGCGCGGCACGCCAAGATCGATACTGCCCGCCTGGTTGCGGGTGACAATCTGCTCATCCGTAAGGTTCTCGGCCCGCAGCACCAGCAGCAGATTCCGGGTCAGCGGCACTTCGGCCACGGCATCAAGCGTGGTCGCGGCGGGCAGGCGGTCGGTCTCGAGATCGTCCTCCCACTGCGCGCCGGTATGACGCAGGGTGGTGGCGATGACCCAGCGGTCAGCCGGACGCCAGGCCAGCGAGGCACTCGCGCTGAGGCGTGGCACCTGGGCCGGGCGCTTGCCGTTCAGCGCCGCCGAAGCCCCGCTCGCCTCGACGCGGGCGGAAAGCCATGACAGCGCCGCATCGAAGCTGAAGTCCCCCAGCTTGGCATCGAGCGAGGCCTCGACCCCGCGCGAGCGGACGGCATCGACATTGCGCCGCTCGCGCAAGTTCGGGCCAATCGTGACATTGGCGATCGCGCCCTTTACCCGGTTATCGAAGCCGGTCAGGCGCAAGGTGAGCTTGGGCAGCGGGGTCCAGTCGAACCCGCCCTCGAAGCCCGCCAGCCGCTCATTCTCCAGCGCGGCATTGGAGCGGGTGGTGACCGGGAAAACCGTGAAGGGCCGATAGAGTTCATTGAGCGTCGGCTGGCGCAGCCCGGTATAGGCGGCGGCGCGCAGCGAGAGCCCCGGCGCGGCTTCCACCAGCAGTCCGCCGCGCAGGCTTTCCTGCCAGCCGGACCGATCCGCAAAGCTGCGGTCGGTGGTGACGGTACCGGCGGCATTGGCTTCGCGGAAGAAGCCCTCGGCCACTTGCCACCGGTCTGCCCGCGCGCTCAGCGTCAGCAGCGCCGCGCCAAAACGCCAGTCATGCTCGGCATAGAACCCCAGGTCGCTGTTGACCCCGCCCGCCTTGCGCCGCGCGGTGACGAGGCCGGTGACCGCGCTATAGGCCTCTTCCTGCATCTCGCCGCGCTGGCGCCGCCAGTCGGCGCCGAGGCGCAAAGTCTGCCCCTCGCCCAGCG
>JBEGOD010000068.1:0-24616 GCA_041182185.1 Pseudomonadota bacterium | reverse complement strand
CCCCCAGGTAGGTATCGAGCCCTTCGGGCAGCGCGCGCAGGAAATCGGCGGCATTGGCGTTTTCCGCCGCCTGCCAGATCGCCGCGTCGCCGGCCTCCCAGTTGCCATAGCGCAGGTTGTCGCGCGCACTGGCGGCGAACAGGATGCCCTCCTGCGGGACCAGCGCCATGTTGCGGCGGATTGCGGCGGGATCGACCGCGGTCAGCGGCACGCCATCCAGCTTCACTGCTCCGGCCTGGGGATCGTAGAACCGCTCGGCCAGCTGGAACAGGGTAGACTTGCCCGCGCCAGACGGGCCGACGATCGCCACGGTCTCACCGGGTTCGATGGTCAGCGAGAAGTCGGCCAGCGCCGAAACTTCGGGGCGGGTCGGATAGCGGAAGGTGACATTCTCGAACGCCAGCTTGCCCCGCACCGGGCTGGGCAGCTCAAGCGGGCGCGCGGGCATGGCAATGGTCGGCTTTTCGTTAAGCAGCTCGTTGAGCCGGCTGGCCGCGCCGGCACCGCGCAGCAGATCGCCGTAGACCTCGGTCAAGGCGCCAAAGGCCCCTGCTACCAGGCCGCCGGTCAGCACGAAGGCGGCGATCGTGCCGCCGCTGATGGTCCCTTCGGCCACGCCGATCGCGCCCTGCCACATCAGCATGGTGATCGCGCCGAAGACCAGCATGATGATGATCGCGGTCATCGCCGCGCGCAGCAGGATCCGGCGCTTGGCCGTGGTGAAAGTCGATTCGACCGCGGCGGCGAACCGGGCTTCTTCGCGGCTTTCCTGGTTGAAGGCCTGGACGATCTTCATGGCCCCCAGCACTTCGGCGACCATCGCGCCCACATCGGCCACGCGGTCCTGGCTGGTGCGCGAGACATTGCGCAGCCGCCGCCCGAACCAGACGATCGGCAGGACGATCAGCGGGATCGCCACCACCAGCGCCAGTGTCAGTTTGGGGGCCAAGGTGAACAGGTAGGCCACCCCGCCGACACCCATGATCAGGTTGCGCAGGGCGACCGAGACGGTTGTGCCAACCACCTGCTCGATCAGCGCGGTGTCCGAGGTCATCCGGCTGGAGATCTCGTTCGGGCTGTTCTCTTCGAAAAAGCCCGGCGCCATCCGCAAGAGGTTGGCCTGAACCTTCAGCCGGATATCGGCCACAACCCGCTCGCCCAGCCAGGAGACGAAGTAGAACCGCAGCGCCGTCCCGATCGCCAGCACCACCACGATCAGCAGCAGATATTCGAACCACCGGCCGATATCGTCGGGATTGCCGCCAGCGGCAAAGCCCTTGTCGATGATCAGCTTGAACCCGGACGGGATCGCCAGCGTTGCTCCGGCGGTGATCATCAGGGCCAAGCCGGCCATGGCGAGCTTGCCAGGATAGGCGAGCGCCGCCTGCCAGATCATCCTGAGCGGCCCAAGCGTGCGCGCGGGCTTGGGCTCTGGGGGCGTAGCGAACAGATCGGATTGGGATGCCATTGCCTGCGCGCCCTAGCACAGGGCGGGAGCCAAGTAAGTGGCAAATCGGCACCGATCTTCGCCCCGCGATTGTGCAAGCGCGAAAGATCCGGACGGAAATATTGCATTGCACAATATTGCGAATGGCGGCACGGTGGCAGCACATTTGGTCCGGACAACCGGGCCGGAAGGGGACTTTTCTTGCTTTACACCGCCTATGAGATGCAGCGTTCGTGGCTCAATGCCGCCAGCACCATGGCCTCGCTCGGGGCTGAAATGCTGACGAACCCGGCCCTGCCGTTCGGCTATACCGGCGTGGGTCCGGTCATGGCTTCGGCGCTGGAAGTGTTCGCCCATGCCTCGGCGCCCTATGGCAAGCCGCCCTTCGATATCGAAACGGTAATGGTCGACGGCACCACCTATCCGGTGACTGAAGCGATCGTGCTGCATCGCCCCTTCGGCAACCTGCTGCGCTTCACCCACCCGGGCCTGCCCGCAGATGCCCCGCGGCTGCTGATCGTCGCGCCGATGAGCGGCCACTTTGCGACCCTGCTGCGCGGCACGGTCGCCCGCATGATCGAGCGGTGCGAGGTTTACATTACCGACTGGGCCGATGCGAAGATGGTCCCCCTGGAGGCCGGCCGCTTCGATCTGGATGACTACATCGACTATGTGGTCGGCTATCTGGACCACATTGGCCACACCAATAACGGGGAGCGCGCGCACATGCTGGCAGTGTGCCAGCCCTCGGTCCCGGCGCTGGCCGCAACCGCGCTGATGAATGCGCAGAAGCATCCGGCCCGCCCGCTCAGCCTGACCATGATGGGCGGGCCGGTCGACACTCGCGAGGCGCCGACTTCGGTCAACGACATGGCGATGCAGCGCCCGATCGAGTGGTTCCGCCACACCGTGATCGCCACTGTGCCGCTGCAATATCCGGGCGCCGGCCGCCGGGTCTATCCGGGCTTCCTGCAGCTCGCCGGGTTCATGAGCATGAACCTGGGCAACCACATGCAAAGCCATTATCACATGTTCCAGCATCTGGTGGCGGGCGACGGCGACAGTGCCGATGCGACCAAGGCGTTCTACGACGAATACCGTTCGGTCTGCGACATGGACGCTGACTATTACCTCCAGACGGTCGAACAGGTGTTCCAGCGCCAGTCGCTGGCCAAGGGTGAATTCATGCATCGCGGGACCCGGATCGATCTGGGCGCGATCCGCGACACCGCGCTACTGGCGGTCGAAGGTGAGCGCGACGATATCTCCGGCATCGGCCAGACCAAGGCGGCGCTGAAGCTGGCGACCAATCTGCCGGAAAGCCGCAAGCGCTATCTGCTGGCACCCGAGGTCGGCCACTACGGGATCTTCAACGGCAGCAAGTGGCGCGACCATATCGCCCCGGTGCTGGAAGACTGGATCAAGCGCCACGACAAGGCGCGGCTGAAGGCGGCCGCCTAAAGCGGTCGCTGTTCCGGCGCAGGTGCGAAGATCCGCTTGAGCACCCGCCGGGCCAGCAGCAGCAACCAGATCGTCAATATCAGCAGCCCCGCTGCAACCAGCCCGGCGACGGCCGGATTCGCAAAGGCCAGGTACAGCAGGCCGCCGGTCACCAGGTCCTCGGTGGTTGAAACGGCCACGTTGGTGAAGGGTTCGGGGCTGGTATTGACCACGGCTCGCGCCCCGGCCTTGCCGCCATGGGCCAGCAGCGTGGCCCCGCCGCCCAGCAGGAAGGCGATCGCCTGCGTCGCCGGATCGGCCGGATCGATCACCGCCAGCGCAAGCAGCGCCCCGCCCAGCGGACGGATCAGCGTGTGGATCGTATCCCAGGCCGTATCGAGCCAGGCGACCTTGTCGGCAAAGAATTCAAGGCAAGCCGCCGCACCTGCCGCGCCCATCACCCAGGGATTGGCCAGGACCTGCAGCGAATGCAGGTGCGCTGGCAGCGGCAGCACCCCGTATTGCATCGCCAGTCCGGTCGCCAGCACGCAGAGGTAGAGCCGCCAGCCCGACAGCAGGCTGACCGACCCGGCGATGCCCAGGATTTCAACTATGCCGAGATGCTGGCCCATGGCTGCACCCTTTCCCCACCCGCGACCCGAGCTTTCAGGTCAAGGATGCGCGGGATTGGAGCGCAAGGCAAGATCAGCTGGCGCGGTGGTCCAGGGCCGGATCGAGTTCCTGGCCCGGATCGAGCTGGACGCCGAAGCTGTTCAGCATCATCGAGACCTGGGTGTACTGGCCCACGGTCATGACCAGGTCCATCTTCTGCTTCTGGCTGAGGAAGGACAACGCCGCCCAGCTGGCATCCGAAACGTGGAAATCGCCGGTCAGGTCATCGGTCGCGCGCAGCATGGCGCGGTCGGCCTCGCTCCACGAGGGATCGTCTGGCCCAGCCTTGATCGCCTCGAGCTCGACCTCGGTCAGGCCGGCGTCGAGGCCGATGCGGGTATGCTGGGTGAATTCATAGCCCGAGCCGCAATTGAAGCCGGTGCGCAGGATTATCAGCTCGCGCTCGCGCTCGGCCAGGCTGTTGCGGCGCGACAGGATATAGCTGCCCCAGGCCAGGAAGGCCGTCAGTGCCCTGGGCGCATGGACCAGGGTGCGGAAGATGTTGAGGACGGTCCCTTCGGACTTGGTCACATCCCGCGCCGTGCTGGCAAAAACCGCCAGCGCCTCGCGCTGCTCGTCGTCGATCTTGGTGAGATCGACCGGCTCGACGCGAGGCGCTGACAGCCGCATCAGAACACCTCGAACAGGCCGGCCGCGCCCTGGCCGCCACCGATGCACATGGTGACGACGGCATACTTGGCGCCGCGGCGCTTGCCTTCGATCAGCGCGTGGCCGGTGCAGCGGGCGCCGGTCATGCCGAAGGGATGGCCGATCGAGATCGAGCCGCCGTTGACGTTGAGCAGCTCGTCAGGAATGCCCAGCTTGTCGCGGCAGTAGAGCACCTGGACGGCGAAGGCCTCGTTCAGTTCCCACAGGCCGATGTCGTCCATCTTCAGGTTGAAGCGTTCGAGCAGCTTGGGAATCGCAAAGACCGGGCCGATGCCCATTTCATCGGGCTCGGTCCCGGCAACCGCCATGCCGACATAGCGGCCCAGCGGGGTCAGGCCGCGCTTTTCGGCAACCTTGGCTTCCATCACGACGCAGGCCGAGGAGCCGTCCGACAGCTGGCTGGCATTACCGGCGGTGATGCAGTTGCCTTCGCCCATCACCGGCTTCAGGCTGGCGAGCCCTTCCAGCGTGGTGTCGGGACGGTTGCAGTCATCCTTGTTGGCCGTGACCTCCTGGTAGGAGACTTCCTTGGTCTCCTTGTTGACCACCGCCATGGTGGCCTGGCAGGCGACGATTTCATCGTCGAACTTGCCGGCGGCCTGGGCTGCGGCGGTGCGCTGCTGCGACTGGAGCGAGTATTCGTCCTGGGCTTCGCGGCTGATGCCATAGCGCTTGGCTACCACTTCGGCCGTGCCGATCATCGGCATGTAGATGTGCGGGTGCATTTCGAGCAGCTCGCGGTCGGGCTCAACGAACATCTTGCCGCTGCCGACCACCTTGGAAATGCTTTCCACCCCGCCGGCAACGCAGATGTCCATGTTGTCGACCAGGATCTGCTTGGCCGCCGTGGCGATGGTCATCAGGCCCGAGGAGCACTGGCGGTCGATCGTCATGGCCGGAACCGAAACCGGCAGGCCGGCGCGCAGCGCGGCGAGGCGGGCGACGTTACCGCCGGTCGAACCCTGCTGCACGGCCGTGCCCATCAGGACATCGTCGATCTCGCCGCCAGCAAGGCCGGCGCGCTCGACCGCAGCCTTGATCGACCAGCCGCCGAGCGTGGCGCCAGTGGTGTTGTTGAACGCGCCGCGGCCCGCCTTGGTCAGCGGGGTGCGGGCAGTGGAAACGATGACTGCGTCACGTGACATGAGAAAATCCTTGGTTGGTCGGAATGGTGTGACCCCCGGGGAGGGCGTTAATCACACGAAAAACAGCGTGATCCATTCGCAGATCAGGGCGGGCTTGTCCTCGCCTTCGATCTCGATGGTGATCTCGTTGGTCTGCTGCCACTGGCCGGGGCGCTTCTCGACCAGTTCGAGCAACTTGGTGTGGGCCCGCACGCGCTTGCCGGCGCGGACGGGTGAAAGGAAACGGGTCTTGTTGCCGCCGTAGTTGACGCCCATCTTGACCCCGTCGACGCGGGCGCCCGAGGTCATCGCGCCAAGCACCGGCAGCAGCGACAGCGTCAGGAAGCCATGCGCGATCGTCCCGCCGAACGGCGTGTGCTTGGCCTTTTCCTCGTCGATATGGATGAACTGGAAGTCCCCGGTGGCTTCGGCAAACTTGTTGATGCGGTCCTGGCTCACTTCGAACCAGTCCGACACGCCGATCACTTCACCAGTTTTGGTTGCGAGTTCCTGCGGGGTCATTGCGCCTCTCCTCTAGCTGGAAAGGCGCCTTCATGGCCCAAGCGCGGGCCCAGCGCAACGCACCTGCGCCTGCCGCTACGGCAAGGCAGGGCAAGCTAGCCGGACCGGCCGGCGAATCACTCGGCGGGAACGGCGGCCGGGCGCATGGCCCAGCGCGGCGGGCGGGCATTGAGCCAGCGCTGTGCCGGCTTTTCGACCCAGTGGTAGAGCAGGATCGAGGCGCCCAGGACCGTGGCCAGGAAGCCGGCAAGGCTGCCCCAGCCGAGCTGGAGCGAGGCATCGACGAACAGCAGCTTCCAGACAATCCAGAGCAGGAAATGTGCCAGGTAGGTCGAATAGCTGATTTCACCCAGGCGGGTCAGGACGCGGCTGCCAAGGAGCCGGACAATCGGTCCCTGCCCCAGCGCGAGCGCCAACAGGCCGCTGAAGAAGGCGGCCGGGACAAAAGCGGTCTCCGGCAGCTGCAGTGCAAGGCCCAGCCCTGCAATCGCAAGCGACCCAGCGCCCGCGACTACCGCAAGGCCGTGCCGTCCGCGCCAGTGCTGCCATAGCAGGCACAGCACATTGCCAAGCGCGAACCCGGCAAGACAGCGCCACAAGCCCAATTGCGGGATCGCATCGCCCAGGTTCTGGTGGCCAGTCAGGGCAAACAGCAGGTGCACCGCCGCCAGCAACACCACGGCGAGCAGGACCAGCGCGGGGGCCGACAGACGCGCCCACCGCAGTTGGACCAGCAGCGGGAACAGCAGGTAGGCGGCAAATTCCGTGCTGATCGACCAGGCCGGGTGGTTCCAGGCGAGCGCGCTGGTCAGGCCCCAGTTCTGTACCAGCAGCAGGTGCAGCGGCAGTTCGCCGAGCGGATAGCCCGGTGCCGGCCGGCCCGTCGCCAGCAGCAGGGCGACAAAGGCCATGAAGGCCACCAGGATCACCGCGTGGAGCGGCCAGACCCGGGCAAAGCGCCGCCACAGGAACAGCCGCGCCGCGGCCGCGCCGTCTTCGCGCAGGCGGTCGGCGTAATTGTACCAGATCACGAAGCCCGACAGCATGAAGAACAGGTCGACCGCCAGGTAGCCCCGGGCCAAGACCGCGATCACGTCCGCCGGCAGCAGCACGGTCAGCGCCAGGCGAATGTGGTAGAGTACCACCAGCCAGGCGGCGATCCCGCGAATCCCGGTCAGGGCATCGAGATGGCGCGCCGTGCCGTTCATGTCGCACTGGTCCTGAGCTGGCTTGCCCCCGGCAGCACCGGTCGCGGCGCCGGCGCATCGATCCGGCGGCAATAGGACCACAGCCCGCACTGCAGGCCGATGATCATGAACATCACCGGCTGGAAGGCGATGCCGATGAACAGCGCGCCCAGGAAATAGACCAGCTGCGACAGCTGCAAAGCATTGGCGAGCGGGGCGACCCAGGCCTGATGCGCCGCCTTGCGATCCTTCCAGCGACGGCGCAGGCGCTCCATCTGCCACACGCCCAGCAGCTGGATCCAGGCCCACAGCGCAAAGCCCGGATAGCCCTGTTCGCCCAGCATCTCGAAATAGGCCGAGTGATAGGCGCGGCCTTCCTCGACGTGGTATTCGGTGGTCAGGGTAACGTTGTTGTCGGTTCCTTCGGCCTTGACCGTCGGCACCAGCAGGCGGTTGCTGCGATAGGCATCGAAACCGCCGCCGAAGGGGTGATCCTTCACGTAATCGAGCGTCCACATCCACACCGCGACCCGGGTCGAGGCCGACTGGTCGGACTGGTGGTTCTCGATCGTGCTCATCCGCTTGGTGTAGCTTGCCGGCAGGAACGGGATCGCCGCCACTGCCACCAGGCCGGCCAGGCCAAGGTAGAGGAAGCGCCGCTTGACCGAGCGCAGCGAGAGCACGACCAGCAGGGCAATGCACAGCAGGCCAGTGCGGGTCTGCGTGCCGACCGGGATCAGCAGCGCGGCAAAGGTCAGCGCGGCGGCGAACAGCGTCACCAGCTTGCCGCGCGGGAAAATCGTGGTGAAGCGCGCCACCCACCAGCTCAGCGGCACCATCGCGATGGCGATGGTCGACAGGGTCGAGCCTTCATAGATCCCGGCATTGTCCGGCACGAAGGTCTGGAGCTGGCCATAACCACCGCCGCCCGCCGCGGTCTTGATCCCGCCGGTGATCAGGATCGCCCCGACCGTCAGCACCATCACCGTGACCACGGCCTCGATCCGCAGGCGGGTGCGCAGGGTCAGCGGCAGGAAGATCGCGAACAGCAGCGCCTTCCACACCCAGGACCACTTTTCGGCGGCCTCGACCGGGAATTCGGCAATCGTGGTGGTGATCCCGCAATAGGCCAGCAGGACCACGATCAGGGCCTGCCGCAGGGTGAACCGCGTGCCCCGCTTGTCATCCAGCACCAGCCAGCCGCCGAAGGCCAGGATGAAGGCGATCAACGAAATCGGCAGGGATGCCAGCAGCGACCAGCTGATCTTCTGGGGGGTGAGAATATCGATGTAGAGGTAGGCCAGCACCCACAGGAACGGCTGGCGCAGGCCGAGCGCGAGGAAGGCCAGGGTAAAGCCGGTGATGGCCAGATCAAGCACGGATGCGCAGTCCGGGCTGACTGGGCCGTGGTTCGGCTGGTTCAACAGTTTCCGGCTCCGGCTGGGCCGGATCCTCGTCCAGGTCACGGCGCCACGCCAGGTGCCAGACCGCCAGGACCAGCAGACCGTGGGACAGGGCCAGGGCGAAGTAATCTACCATCGTGCCGCCGGCCCTAGCACCAGCGAGTTGACGTCGCGTTAAGCCTTGTTGGCCTAGGAAAGCATGCCATGACCCGGGTCCTTCACATCCTTGACCATTCGCTGCCGCTGCACAGCGGCTACACCTTTCGCACGCGCGCGATCCTGAGCGCCCAGGCCGCGTTGGGGCTGGAAGTGCGCGGCATCACCGGCCTGCGCCATGTCGCCGAAGGGCCCGACTGCGAGGAAGCCGAAGGACTGACCTTTCACCGCACCCGCGGTACCGCCTCCGGTCCGCCGGGCCTGCGCGAATGGCGCGAGATCAGCCTGCTGGCCGATGCCATCGTTGCCCTCGCGGCCGATTGGCGGCCAGTCCTGCTGCATGCCCACAGTCCGGCATTGTGCGGCAAGGCGGCCTTGATCGCCGGGCAGAAGCTGGGTGTGCCGGTGGTCTATGAAGTCCGCGCCTTCTGGGAAGATGCCGCTGTTTCCAATGGCACCGGGACCGCAGGCAACCTCAAGTACCGGCTGACCCGCGCGCTCGAGAACCATGTGGTCCGCAACGCCGAGCAGGTGGTGACGATCTGCCACGGCCTGAAGGACGACCTGGTCACGCGCGGCGTTCCAGCCACCAAGATCACGATCAGTCCCAATGGGGTCGACCTGGCGCTGTTCGGCGCGGCGGCAGCGCGGGACGCGGCCCTGGCCAGCAAGCTTGGCCTTACCGATAGACCGGTCATCGGCTTTATCGGCAGCTTCTATGACTACGAAGGGCTGGACGATCTGATCGCCGCCATGCCGCTGTTGCAAGCGCGGCAGCCCGGCGCGCAGCTGCTGCTGGTCGGTGGCGGACCGATGGACCAGGCCTTGCGCCAGCAGGCCGCGAATTCGCCCGCAGCCGGCTCGATCCACTTTGTCGGCCGCGTGCCGCACAGCGAGGTCGAGCGTTACTATCCGCTGGTCGATGTGCTGGCCTTCCCGCGCAAGCAAAGCCGGCTGACCGACCTGGTGACGCCGCTGAAGCCGCTCGAAGCCATGGCCCAAGGCCGGCTGGTGGCCGCCTCGGACGTCGGCGGGCACCGGGAACTGATCACCGATGGCGTGACCGGAACCCTGTTCGCCCCAGACGATCCCGCGGCCTGCGCCGCCGCGCTGGCCGGCTTGCTGACCGCCCGCGATAGCTGGGACAGCCGCCGCGCCGCAGGCCGCGCCCACGTTGCCGCCAAGCATGATTGGGCGACGAATGTTCTTCGTTATCAGGATGTTTACCAAACCGCGCTAACTGCTTCTGCAATCTACCGGATTCCGGTTGCTGCCTAAGGCTGCCGGTTAAGGTTTGGAAAGCAACAGAACAGGATAACGGGGCGTGGCCAATACCAATCGCAAATCGGCCCAGGGTAAGCCGATCTCCAGCCATCCACTGTTTCCGGCGGTCATCGCGCTGTGGTTTGGCGCGCTGTTCGGCCTGGGCAGCCTGGCGATCCGGCCAAGCCTGATCGAAGCCGCCGTGCTGAAGACCGGCCTGGACCTGATCGTCCCGGCCGCCGCACCGCCGCTGGGCATGACCGCCCGGATCCTGATTGCCTTGATCATGGCCGCGCTTGGCGCAGCCATTGGCGCCACCCTTGCCCTGCGGCTGAACCGCCCGAAGACGGTCGTGCGCGAACGCAAGCGCAATGCCGCCAACCCCGGCGCTGCGGCCGAAGCCGAAGCAGCGATGTGGAACCGCCGCGACGTGTTCACCGATGGTCCGGCCCGCCGGCCGATCTCAGCCCACGATGAACTCGGCGAAACGCTCGACGATCCCGGGCCGCTGCTTGGCCGGCGCCGGGCATTGGCGGTCGAGCAGGAGGAACAACCGTTCCAGCCCCAGGATTTTGCCCCGGTGCCCGGCGGCGAGCCGCAAATCTTCGATATCGCCACAATGCAGTTGGCCCCGGTGCGCCCGGCGGCTGCCTCCGCCGAAGCGTCCGCTCCGCTCGACCTTGGCGCTTTCCCGGCCCCGGCTCCGGTCGAACTGCCCGCCGCCTTTGCACCGCCCCAGGCGCCGCTCGACTGGTCGGTACCGCCGCCGGTTCCGACCGCGCCCGCAGCCTCGCCGATGGTCGAACGCGCAGTGCCGCTGGTGGCCGAAGCGCCCCGCATTTTCGGGGTGCCGGTCGAAGATGACCACGTGCCGGCTGAATTCGTGCGCGCCGCAGGTTTCCGCACTTCGGTGTTCGAAACCGAGCCAGCCCAGCCCTTGTTCGCCGAACGCGGCGAGGCTGCGGTCGAACCGCCCAGCTTCGAACCGCCCTTCGTCGTTCCGAGCCAGATGGTCGAACCCGCCCCGGCACCGAATCACCAGCCGCAGCCAGCTCCCGCCGATCTCGGCATGACCGACCTGGCCAAGCGCCTGCAGGAATCGATGGCCCGCCGCCGTGCGGCCAAGGCCGATGCCACTGCCCCTGCCCCTGCCACTGCCACTGCCACTGCCACTGCCGCTTTCACTGCCACGCCGGAACCAATCGCGACTGCGTTTGAAGCCGCGCCGCCCGCCGCAATTGCCGCGCCGTTTGCCGCCTCGGCCGAGCCGGCCTTCGTGTCGCCGCCGCCGCTGGCCGGCTTCGTCCCGACTGTCGATGTTCCGCCTGCGCCGATCCCGATGCCGGCGGCCCTGCGTCCCGTCAGCTTTTACCATGGCGAGGATCATCATGGCGAAGACGAGGATCACGCCGATCTCTCCGTGCTGATGCCGCGGCATCTCACCATGCCCGCGCCGGCACCGGCCCCGATCGAGGAAGCCGTGTTCGAAGACCTGCCGGTCGAGCCTGCCGCCCTGGCGGAAGCCGAGGACGCGCAGGAACTGGAATCCGCCGTGCCCGCCGAGGAAGCCTTTGCCTCGCTGCTCAGCATCGAGATGCCGCGCCAGGAATTCGTGCGGGTCGAGGAGCCGGAAGACGCGATTGCCGCGATCGAACCGGTCGTGATCTTCCCGGGCCAGATGGCTGCGGCACCCGCTGCCCCGCTGCGCCCGTTCGATGCCCCGGCCACGGCAATCCAGGGGGCGCCCGTCGCTCAGGCAACAGCGCTCCCGGCAGTCGATCCGGCTGAAGCCGAGCGCGCCCTGCGGCTGGCACTCGCCAATCTGCAACGGATCAGCGGCGCGGCCTGAGCCGCCGCGCGCTTTGCACCCCCGCAATCCTATTCACAGCCACGCTTGGGCGCACCCAAGCGTTTCTTGGCTTGTTCGCAGTTGCAAAAACAGCTTCCTGTCGTCATGGGAAATGCTTGCGCAATTTTCACTGCTTTGGGCGGTGGGGAAGCTTGCGCTTAATTGCCGGATTTCCGCCGTTTGCGTGCCCTCGCGCGCGAATCGCGAGATCCGGGTGACGACAGGATGGGTTTTCGATGGGTTATCCGGCGCCGCAGGGCCTCTACGATCCGCGCAATGAGCATGACGCCTGTGGGGTGGGCTTTGTTGCCCATATCAAGGGCGCCAAGAGCCATGCGATCGTGAGCCAGGCGCTCGAGATTCTCAAGAATCTCGACCATCGCGGCGCCGTGGGGGCCGATCCCCTGCTGGGCGATGGCGCCGGCATCCTGATCCAGACCCCCGATGCCCTGTTCCGCAAGTGGGCCGCCGCCGAAGGACTGAAGCTGCCCGCTGCCGGCGACTATGCCGTGGCCATGTGCTTCCTGCCGCAGGACCAGGCCAGCCGTGATTTCATCGTCGGCACGTTTGAGAAGTTCATCGCCAAGGAAGGCCAGCGCCTGATCGGCTGGCGCGACGTGCCAGTGACCATAGCGGGCCTGGGCAAGGCCGTGCTCGAGCAGATGCCGGTGATCCGCCAGTGCTTCGTCGAGCGCGGTGACAACTGCGCCGACCAGGACGCCTTTGAGCGCAAGATCCTGGCGATCCGCAAGCAGACCCAGAACCCACTGGCGGCCCTGGCCGAAAAGCACGGCATGCCGGGGATCGCCGATCTCTACATGCCCAGCTTCTCCAGCCGGACCGTGGTCTACAAGGGCCTGCTGCTGGCCACGCAAGTGGGCTCGTTCTACGACGACCTGCGCGATCCGGACTGCGTTTCGGCGCTGGGCCTGGTCCACCAGCGCTTCAGCACCAACACCTTCCCCAGCTGGAAGCTGGCGCACCCCTATCGCTTCATTGCCCACAATGGCGAAATCAACACCGTGCGCGGCAACGTCAACTGGATGAACGCCCGCCGCCGCACCATGGAATCCGAGCTGCTGGGCGCGGACCTGGACAAGATGTGGCCGCTGATCCCGCACGGCCAGTCGGACACCGCCTGCCTCGACAATGCGCTCGAGCTGCTGCTGGCGGGCGGCTACAGCCTAGCCCATGCGGTGATGATGCTGATCCCCGAGGCCTGGGCCGGCAACCCGCTGATGGATGCCAAGCGCCGCGCCTTCTACGAATACCACGCCGCGCTGATGGAGCCGTGGGACGGCCCGGCGGCCGTGGCCTTTACCGACGGCCGCCAGATCGGCGCGACGCTCGATCGCAATGGCCTGCGCCCGGCGCGCTTCCTGGTGACCGACGACGACCTGGTGGTGATGGCCTCCGAAAGCGGCGTGCTGCCGATCAAGGAAGACAACATCGTCCGCAAGTGGCGGCTCCAGCCGGGCCGCATGCTGCTGATCGATTTTGACCAGGGCCGGATCATCGAGGACGAGGAACTCAAGGCCTCGCTCGCCGCCGCCGAACCCTATGAGGACTGGCTCGAGGCCGCGCAGTACAAGCTCAAGGACCTGGAAGTGGTCGAGCCGGAACTGGCCGCCCTGCCCCGGGAAGGCACCACCCTGCTCGATCGCCAGCAGGCTTTTGGCTATACCCAGGAAGACCTCTCGCGCTTCCTGGAACCGATGGCCCAGAACGGCGACGATCCACTCGGCTCGATGGGTACGGACACGCCGATCGCGGTCCTCTCCAACCGCAGCCGCCTGCTTTACGATTACTTCAAGCAGAACTTCGCCCAGGTCACCAACCCGCCGATCGACCCGATCCGCGAGGAACTGGTGATGAGCCTGGTCTCCATGATCGGCCCGCGCCCGAACCTGCTGGGCATGGAAGCCGGCACGCACAAGCGCCTGGAAGTTGACCAGCCGATCCTGACCAACGAGGAAGTTGCCAAGATCCGCTCGGTCGAGGCCGCGCTCGACGGGGCGTTCCGCACCGAGACGATCGACACCACCTGGGCCGCCGCCAGCGGCCCGGCCGGCCTCGAGATGGCGATCAAGGAAATGTGCTGGGCGGCAACCGAGGCCGTGTTGCAGGACAAGAACATCCTGATCCTGTCCGATCGCGCCCAGGGGCCGGACCGGATTCCGATGCCGGCCCTGCTGGCGACCGCCGCGGTCCACCATCACCTGGTCCGCCAGGGCCTGCGCATGCAGACCGGGCTGGTGGTCGAAACCGGCGAAGCGCGCGAAGTGCATCACTTCTGCGTGCTGGCGGGCTACGGCGCCGAGGCGATCAATCCCTATGTCGCCTTCGAGACGCTGGAGGACATCCGGGTCCGCAAGGAGCTGCCGCTGGGCGCCAAGGAGGTCCAGAAGAACTACATCAAGGCGGTCGGCAAGGGCATCCTCAAGGTCATGTCGAAGATGGGCATTTCGACCTACCAGTCCTATTGCGGGGCGCAGATCTTCGATGCGGTTGGCCTGTCGAGCCAATTCATCGAAAGGTATTTCACCGGCACCGCCACCACGATCGAGGGCATCGGCCTGGCCGAAGTGGCCGAGGAAACCGTCCGCCGCCACCAGGCGGCATACGGTGACAACCCGATCTACAAGAACATGCTCGACGTCGGCGGGATGTATGGCCTGCGCCTGCGCGGCGAGGAACACGCCTGGACCGCGCAGAACATCGCCGCCCTCCAGCACGCGGTGCGCGGCAACGTTTCGGAAAAGTACCGCGAGTTCGCCCAGACCATCAACGACCAGTCGACCCGGATGCTGACCATCCGCGGGCTGATGGAGTTCAAGCTGGCCGAAAAGCCGCTCGACATCAGCGAAGTCGAACCGGCCAGCGATATCGTCAAGCGCTTCGCCACCGGAGCGATGAGCTTCGGCTCGATCAGCCGCGAGGCGCACACCACGCTGGCCATCGCCATGAACCGGATCGGCGGCAAGTCGAACACCGGTGAAGGCGGCGAGGAGCCGGACCGGTTCAAGCCGCTGCCGAGCGGGGATTCGATGCGCTCGGCGATCAAGCAGGTCGCGAGCGGAAGGTTCGGCGTGACCACCGAATACCTGGTCAATGCCGACGACATCCAGATCAAGATGGCCCAGGGCGCCAAGCCCGGCGAAGGCGGCCAGCTGCCCGGCCACAAGGTCGACAAGGTGATCGGCAAGACCCGGCACTCGACCCCGGGCGTCGGCCTGATCTCGCCCCCGCCGCACCACGACATCTACTCGATCGAGGATCTGGCCCAGCTGATCCACGACCTGAAGAACGTCAACGGCGGCGCACGAATCTCGGTCAAGCTGGTCTCCGAAGTCGGCGTCGGCACCGTTGCCGCCGGCGTTTCCAAGGCCCGCGCGGATCATGTCACGATCTCGGGCTATGAAGGCGGGACCGGCGCTTCGCCGCTGACCTCGTTGACCCATGCCGGTTCGCCCTGGGAAATCGGCCTGGCTGAAACCCAGCAGACGCTGATCCTCAACAACTTGCGCAGCCGCATCGCGGTCCAGGCCGATGGCGGCCTGCGGACCGGGCGCGATGTCGCCGTAGCGGCCCTGCTCGGCGCGGACGAGTTCGGCTTTGCCACGGCACCACTGATCGCGGCCGGCTGCATCATGATGCGCAAGTGCCACCTCAACACCTGCCCGGTCGGCGTGGCAACACAGGACCCGGTGCTGCGCGCGCGCTTCACCGGCCAGCCGGAACATGTGATCAACTACTTCTTCTTCGTCGCCGAGGAACTGCGGGCGATCATGGCCGAGCTGGGCTTCCGCACCATCGCGGAAATGGTCGGCCGGGTTGACCGGCTCGACATGCGCCAAGCGCTCGATCACTGGAAGGCCAAGGGCGTCGACCTCAGCCGGATCCTGCACCAGGTGCCGCTGGGTGACAGCCCCTCGCTGGGCTGGTCGCAGACCCAGGATCACGGCCTTGAAAAGGCGCTCGACAACGATCTGATCGCCGCTGCCGCCGAAGCGCTGGACAAGAAGCAGCCAGTGGTGATCGAGCGCAAGGTGATCAACGTCAACCGCACGGTCGGCGCCATGCTCTCGGGCGAAGTGGCCAAGCGCTATGGCCATGCCGGCCTGCCCGACAACACCATCGCGATCCGCCTGACCGGGGTGGCCGGGCAGAGCTTCGGCGCCTTCCTGGCGCACGGCGTCACGCTCGACCTGACCGGCGATGCCAACGACTATGTCGGCAAGGGCCTGTCGGGCGGGCGCGTGATCGTGCGCCAGCCGGCCCATGTCGACCGCGAGGCGAGCCAGAACATCATTGTCGGCAATACCGTGCTGTATGGTGCGATCGCGGGTGAAGCCTATCTCGGCGGGGTCGCGGGCGAACGCTTTGCAGTGCGAAATTCGGGCGCGATCGCGGTGGTCGAAGGGACCGGCGATCACGGCTGCGAATACATGACCGGCGGCGTGGTCGTCGTGCTGGGCCGCACCGGGCGCAACTTTGCAGCCGGCATGTCGGGCGGCGTGGCCTATGTCTCTGACGAGCGCGGCGAGTTCGCCAAGCTGTGCAACATGGCCCAGGTCGATCTGCTGCCGATCCCGGCAGAGCGCGACGAAGAAGACGGCGCCAATGATTCTTGGGGCCGACCGCAGCAGCGCCCGCGCAGTGTCGAGGACTTCGGCATGGGCGACATGCTGCGCCACGATGCCGAACGCCTGCGGATCCTGCTCGAGCGCCACCACCTCCACACCGGCAGCAAGCGCGCCCGCGCCTTGCTCGACGACTGGAGCAACACGCTCGCCAAGTTCGTCAAGGTCATGCCCAAGGATTACGCCCGGGCACTGAAGCAAATGGAGACCGAACGGCTCGAAGCCGCCTCGGTCGCAGCAGAGTAAAGACTATGGGCAAGGAAACCGGCTTTCTCGAGCTAGACCGCCAGGATCGCAGTTATGCCGATCCCAAGGAGCGGCTGCATCACTACAAGGAGTTCGTGATTCCGCATGCCGAACCGGCGCTGAAGGCGCAGGCTTCGCGGTGCATGAATTGCGGCATTCCCTACTGCCACAACGGCTGCCCGGTGAACAACATCATCCCGGACTGGAACCACCTGGTTTATGAGGGTGACTGGCAGAATGCGCTGGAAGTGCTGCATTCGACCAACAACTTCCCTGAGTTTACCGGCCGTATCTGCCCCGCCCCGTGCGAGGCAAGCTGCACGCTGAACATCATCGACCAGCCGGTGACGATCAAGAGCATCGAATGCGCGATCGTCGACAAGGGGTGGGAGAACGGCTGGATCCACCCGCAGGTTCCCGCCAAGCGCACGGGCAAGACCGTGGCCGTGGTCGGCTCCGGCCCCGCCGGCATGGCCGCCGCCCAGCAGCTGGCCCGGGCCGGCCACTCGGTCACGGTGTTCGAAAAGAACGACCGGGCCGGCGGCCTGCTGCGCTATGGCATCCCCGACTTCAAGATGGAAAAGCACCTGATCAACCGGCGCCTGGTCCAGATGGAGGCCGAAGGCGTCAGCTTCCGCACCTCGACCGAGGTGGGGGTCCATGTCTCGATCGAGTCCTTAAAGGAAAACTTCGACGCGATCGTCCTGTCGGGCGGTTCGGAAGAACCGCGGCGGCTGGAAATCCCGGGCGCGGAACTGCCCGGCGTGCGGCTGGCAATGGAATTCCTGACCCAACAGAACAAGCGCGTCGCCGGTGACGATGAACTGCGCGCCGCCCCGCGCGGCACCCTGACCGCGACCGGCAAGCACGTGATCGTGATCGGCGGCGGCGATACCGGCAGCGACTGCGTCGGCACTTCGAACCGCCAGGGTGCAGCCTCGGTGACCCAGCTTGAAATCATGCCCAAGCCGCCGGAAAAGGAAGACAAGGCGCTGACCTGGCCGGACTGGCCGCTCAAGCTGCGGACCTCGACCAGCCATGAAGAAGGCGTTGCCCGCGACTGGTCGGTCCTGACCAAGCGCGTGATCGGCGAAAACGACGTGACCGGCCTCGAATGCGTCCGGGTCGAATGGGTCGACGGACGGATGCAGGAAGTCGCCGGCAGCGAATTCGTGCTCAAGGCCGACCTGATCCTGCTGGCCATGGGTTTTGTCGGCCCGCGCAAGCAGGGCCTGCTCGACCAGGCCGGGGTCGAACTCGATGGGCGCGGCAATGTCGCGGCCAACGTGATCGACTATCGCACCAGCGATCCGCAGATCTTCGCCTGCGGCGACATGCGCCGCGGCCAGAGCCTGGTCGTCTGGGCGATCCGCGAAGGCCGCCAGGCCGCCCGCTCAGTCGACGAGGCGCTGATGGGGGCAAGCGAGTTGCCGCGCTAAGGCGGCAGCCTCTTCCCATGCAGCCCCGCACGGCCTAACCGGCCAGCCATGAAGATCGCCTTTCTCGCCTGCCCCACGACCCTGCCCGGCTCGCCGACGCGCCGCCCGGACGCCTTCGAGCATGACCTCTACCTGGGCGCGGTCCACGCCGGGCTGGGTGAACGGGGAACCGTGACCGACATCGACTGGCGCGCGCCGCTGGCCGAACTGGCCGAGTTCGATCTCGCCATCCTGGGCACGCCCTGGGACTATACCGAGGCCAAGGACGAATTCCTGGCACGGCTGGGCGAACTGGAGCAGGCCGGGGTCAAGGTCTGCAATCCGCTCGAGGTGGTGCGCTGGAATGCCGACAAGCTCTACCTCAAGGATCTGGCGACGCGCGGCGCGGCGACCATCCCGACGCTCTGGCCCGAGCGGGCCGGACCGGCGGACGTGCTCGCCGCCTTCGATCATTTCGACACCGACCGGGTGGTGGTGAAGCGCCGGGTCGGCGCGGGCGCGATCGGGCAGGACAGCTTCACGCGCGCCAGCCCGCCCGCCAGTGCTTGGTCGATCGAGCAAGCGGCAATGATCCAGCCGTTCCTGCCGGCGATCCAGCGCGAAGGGGAGTTGAGCTTCATCTTCGTCGATGGCGCGCTGAGCCATGCGCTGCTCAAGCGGGCGACCGGCGGCGATTACCGGATCCAGTCGCTCTACGGTGGGGTCGAGGTGCCGCTCGATCCGGCCCCGGCAGACCGCGCGGCGGCCGAGGCAATCATGGCCCTGCTGCCCTTCGACCAGCCGCCGCTCTATGCCCGGATCGACATGGTCCGGCTGGAGGACGGGCGGCTGGCGGTGATCGAGGCCGAGCTGATCGAGCCTTACCTCTACCCCGAGCAGGGGCCGAACCTGGGGCCAATGCTGGCAGCAGGCATGGCACGGCGCTTGGGTTAAAGCGCCCAGTCCACCCCGCCGCGCCCCTGCGCCTCCAGAAAGGCATTGGCCTGGCTGAAGTGCCGGCAGCCAAGAAAGCCGCGGTGGGCCGAGAGCGGACTGGGATGCGGGGCGGTCAGCACCAGATGGTGGCTGTTCATCAGGCCCGGGACCGACTGGGCCTTGCGCTGGGCGTGGCTGCCCCACAGCAGGAATACGCAAGGTTCCGCCGTCGCAGCGACGGCGGCGACCACGGCATCGGTGATCTCCTCCCAGCCGCGCCCTTGGTGCGAGGCCGGCTGGCCATCCGCGACGGTAAGCGCGGCGTTCAGCAGCAAGACGCCCTGCCGCGCCCAGTTTGTCAGATTGCCGTGGCGCGGGATCGGCAGGCCAAGGTCGCTGGCCAGCTCCTTGTAGATGTTGACCAGGCTGGGCGGCACTTTCACGCCGTCCTGGACCGAGAACGACAGGCCGTGGGCCTGTCCCGGCCCGTGATAGGGATCCTGCCCCAGGATCACCACTTTCACTGCGTCCAGCGGGGTCAGTTCAAGCGCGGCGAGGCGAAACCCACGCGGCGGATAGATCGCCTTGCCGGCCGCCTCCTCGGCCTTGAGAAATCCGCCGAGCTGGCGCGCCTTAGGGCCGGCCAGAACGGGCTCCAGCACGGCGCGCCAGGATTCCGGAACCGTATCGCCATTCGCCATCGCCATCTCGCTCCCACCGGGGGCTTTCATCCCGGCAGCAATCGGCCTAAGCACCAAGCCCTATGGCTGTCCATCTCCACGAAGAAGACCTCCCCGGCGATGTCTTTGCGCCCGGCCCAATCGCGGTCGATACCGAAACCATGGGCCTGATCACCCCGCGCGACCGGCTGTGCGTTGTGCAACTGTCCGATGGTTCGGGCGATGAGCACCTGGTCCGCTTCAGCCCCGGCACCGACTATGCCGCGCCCAACCTGAAGGCCGTGCTGGCCGATCCGGCGCGGGTCAAACTGTTCCACTTCGCCCGCTTCGACCTGGCGGCGATCGAGCATTACCTGGGCGTGACCGCCACGCCGGTGTTCTGCACCAAGATCGCCAGCAAGCTGGTGCGCACCTATACCGATCGTCACGGGCTGAAGGACCTGGTGCGCGAACTGCTGGGCAAGGAGCTCTCCAAGCAGCAGCAGTCGAGCGACTGGGGCGGCCCGGTGCTGAGCGATGCACAGCTGGACTATGCCGCTTCGGACGTGCGCTATCTCCACGCCATGCACGCGATCCTGGCTGAGCGGCTTGAGCGCGAGGGCCGCACCGCCCTGGCCCAGGCCTGCTACGATTTCCTGCCGCACCGCGCCCGGCTCGACCTGGCCGGCTGGCCCGACAAGGACATCTTCAGCCACGAAGCGTGAGCTGAGGAACAGGACCACGCCATGACCGAAGCCGCCGACCGGATCCGCAACCAGCGCCGCCAATGGGCCGCGCCGGGCGGTTCGCATGATCGGCTGATCCGGATGCTGGCGCGCTGGTTGCCCGGTGCAGTCGGGGTGGTGGCGGCGGCCATGCTGCTCGGCCCGCTGTTCCCGCGCGGCGAGATCAGCTTCCTGCTCGATCGCAACAAGGTGGCGACCACGGCCGAGCGGCTGCGCGTGGCCAATGCGATGTATCGGGGCGAGGATAATGAGGGGCGGCCCTTTACCGTGACCGCTGCCAGCGCCGTGCAGGTTTCGGCGGCCGATCCGATCGTGCGGATGGAGGGGCTGGTCGCCCGCATCCTGATGGCCGATGGTCCGGCCGAACTGGCCGCCCAGGGCGGCAGCTATGATTACAACCGCGAGGCGGTGGACGTAAACGGCCCGGTGACCTTTACTGCCGCCGATGGTTACCGGATGACGACAGGCCATGTCGCTATCGATCTGAAGGGTCAGCGGGTTCTGGGCGATGGCGGGGTCAGCGGGGCCATTCCGGCTGGCACTTTTTCGGCCGAACGGTTAGTAGCTGACCTTAACGCGCGCACCATTGCGCTAGAAGGTAATGCCCGGCTGGTGATGACCCCGGGCCAGTTGAGGATGCCCTGATGGCCGAAGCTTCGCTCTCCCGCATTGCGCTGCGCTCGCTGCTCGGCGGCTTTGCGATCGGCGCGGTCGGCCTGCTGGCGATTGGCCGGTCCGATGCCCAGGCACTGGGCGGGCACGACACCAATGCGCCGGTCAGCTATGCCGCCGACCGGATCGAACTGCAGGACCGCCAGGACCGCGTGGTGCTGGCCGGCAACGTCAAGATCAGCCAGGGCGGGCTGGAACTGAGCGCGGACCGCACCACCGTGGCCTTTACCGACAAGGGCAGCCTGCAGATTCAGCGGATCGATGCAACCGGCGGGGTTTCTGTCAGTCGTGGCAGCGAAAGCGCGCGCGGCGATGTCGCGATCTACGATTTCAACCGCCGGGTCATTACCCTGGCGGGCAATGTCGCGCTGCGACGCGGCGGCGATACCCTCAACGGGGGCCGCCTGGTAATCGATCTCAACAGCGGGATCTCCAGTGTCGACGGCCGCGGTTCGGCCGCTACTGGTGGCCGGGTGTCCGGCACCTTTGCCGTCCCCAAGCGCAACTGACCCTCCCGCGACCGGCCCGGCGATGAACGCCCCATCCCTGCTCGTCATCGGGCTGAACTACGCGCCTGAACCGGTCGGCATCGGGCCCTACACGGCCGGGATGTGCGAGGCCTTGGTCCGCTCTGGCCACCGGGTGACGGCCATTGTCGGCAAGCCCTATTACCCGCAGTGGCGCTCCGACCCGGCCTATGCCGGCGGCTGGCTTGAGGCCGAGGAAAACGGCGTAAGCCTGGTCCGCTGCCCCCATTTCGTGCCCCAGGACCCGGTGGGCATCAAAAGGTTCGCGCATCTGATCAGCTTTGCGATCACCGCCATGATCCCGGCGGTGCGGATTGCGCTGCGCGAACGGCCGCAGGTGGTCTTCTGCGTTGCCCCGGCGCTGCTCAGCGTGATCACCGCGACCCTGGCCGCCTGGCTGTGCGGTGCGCGGCTGTGGGTCCATGTCCAGGATTTCGAGGTCGAAGCCGCCTTTGCCACCGGCCTGATGTCGGAAAAGAGCCTGCATGGCCGCCTGGCGATCTGGGCCGAGGGCTGGATCCTGCGGCAGGCGGACCGGGTCTCGACGATCAGCCCGCAGATGCTGGCCAAGCTGGGCGAGAAGGGTATCCCGGCCGAGCGGCGGCTGGAACTGCGCAACTGGGCAGATGCCCGCTTTACCAATGATCTGGCCGGTGCGGGAGACCTGCGCACCAGCTGGGGCCTGGGGAACAGGGTGGTCGCACTCTATTCCGGCAACATCGCCCGCAAGCAGGGCATCGAGATCCTGATCGATGCGGCACGTCAGTTGCAGGACCGCCCCGACATCGCCTTTGTCATCTGCGGTGAAGGGCCGAACCGTCCGGCGCTGGAACTGCGCGCGCAGGGCCTCGGCAATGTCCAGTTGCATGACCTGCAGCCGGCCGAGCGGATGGGGGCCATGCTGACCATGGCTGACCTGCACCTGCTGCCGCAAATTGCCGGCGCGGCTGACCTGGTGCTGCCCTCGAAACTCACCAACATGCTGGCTTCAGCCAAGCCGGTTGTGGCGACGACCGAACCTGGCACCGGACTTTACGACGAGGTCGACGGCTGCGGGATCTGCGTGCCGCCGGGCGATGTGGCGGCTCTGGCCACGGCGATTACAGCGCTGGCCGACGACCCGCAGCAGCGCGACCTATTCGGCAAGGCGGCACTGGAACGCGCCGCCGAGCGCTGGCAGCAGGATGCGATTCTGGGGCGCGCGGCTAAAGAGCTGCTGGCGCTGGTGCGCTAGCCTCTTCCGGCGCCGCAGCCGCACCTGGATTTTGCGGGCTCGCGGCTGGGCCGGGTTCAGCGGGATTGGGGTCGAAGCCGGTTGTATCCATTATCGGTTCCCCGAACTGGGTCGATTCATCACCATCCTGCGGGGCCGGCGCGGGGGAGGGCGCGGGTCTGACCGCAGCGGGCGGCGGCGCAACTGCTGCCGGCTGCTGCTGCGCCTGCAATTGCTCGTGGCCACCCCCCTCAGCGAAATAGGCGGTCGCGATAGCGCTGATCCCGATTACCCAGAGCAGCGCATAGCGCCAGTCACGAAACAGCCGGTCCATATCAGCGGTCCTTATCCCACGGGGAATGATGCGACGCGGCGACCTTTTCCGCAGGTTTGGCCGTTTCGTCTGCAGACGGCACCGAGCAATAGGCCGTCGCCAGAATACCGAGCGACCAGGTCACCGCCTTCCAGCGGCTTTGGAAAACAGTGGTGATCCTGGTCCCGAACATGGCCGGCAAGATAGCGGCGGCCTGTTAACAAAGACTTCCCTCAGTCCTCGGCCCCGGCTTCGCGCTTCAGCTCGTAAAGCAGGTCCAGCGCCGCGCGCGGGCTGAGCGCATCGACATCAAGGCCCTTGAGCCGGTCGCGCAGGGTATCGACCAGATCGGCCCGTGCCTCGGCAGCGGCAGCGAACAGCGGCAGGTCGCCCAGTCCCGCAGCCAGCCCGCCGGTTTCGGCCCGGCCCTTCTCCAGCCGTTCGAGCACAGCTTTCGCCCGCGACACCACCGGTGCCGGCACGCCCGCCAGCTTCGCCACCGCCAGGCCATAGGACCGGTCGGCCGGGCCTTCCGCCACTTCGTGCAGCAGGACCAGATCGCCCTTCCACTCGCGCGCCCGGACATGGTGGAGCGACAGCGCCTCGCAGCTTTCGGCCAGACGGGCGAGCTCATGGTAATGGGTCGCAAACAGGCAGCGGCAGCGGTTCACGCCGTGGACGGCCTCGACCACCGCCCAGGCCAGGGCCAGGCCGTCATAGGTCGACGTGCCACGCCCGACCTCATCCAGGATCACGAAGCTGCGCTCACTCGCCTGGGCCAGGATCGCGGCGGTCTCGACCATCTCGACCATGAAGGTCGAGCGCCCGCGCGCCAGGTTGTCCGAGGCGCCGACGCGGCTGAACAGCCGGTCGACCAGCCCGATCCGCGCGGCCGAGGCCGGCACGAAACTGCCAGCCTGGGCCAGCAAGACGATCAGCGCGTTCTGGCGCAGGAAGGTGGACTTGCCGCCCATGTTCGGGCCGCCGACCAGCCACAGGCGGTCATGCGGGACCAGCCGGCAGTCATTGGCCACGAACCGCTCGCCCTTGGCGGCCAGGGCAGATTCCACCACCGGATGACGGCCGCCTTCGATCAGCAGACAGGCATCCTCGACCACCGCGGGACGGGCCCAGCCGCCCTCGGCCGCGCGTTCGGCCAGGGCTGCGGCCACGTCGATCCGCGCAAGCGCCGCCGCCGTCGCGGCGATCGCGTGGCGCGCCTGCACCGCCATGCCGACCAGTTCCGCGAAATGCGCTTCCTCAGCCGCCAGGGCGTGGCCGCCAGCTTCGGCAATCCGGCTGGCCTCGGCATGGAGCGCCACGGCGTTGAACCGCACGGCACCGGCCATTGTCTGGCGATGGGTAAAGCCGCTGTCGGGCGCCATCAGCGGGTCGGCCCGGCCCGCCGGGACCTCGATGAAATAGCCCAGTACGCCGTTGTGGCGGACCTTCAGCGCGGCAATCCCGGTCTGGCTGCGATACTTCGCTTCGAGTGCGGCAATCGCGCGGCG
>JBEGOD010000067.1:0-26425 GCA_041182185.1 Pseudomonadota bacterium | reverse complement strand
TGTCCACGATCCCTTCGACAAGGTGGTCGAAGTGGATGGCCAGCCGATCCGGATCGTCGGTGCAGGGACGCTCTCGCAGCGGCTGCGCAGCACCCGGCCTTCGTTCAATCGGCTGGTGCTGGATGGGTCGGGAGGGTTTTCAGTCGAGGTGCGGACACTTTAAGTGCCGCGCCGCTGGCGGACCTTGCCTTCGACGGCGTGGACCAGCGCCAGCAGGTCGGCGCGGCTGACGTCCAGCACTTCATCCCATTCGGCCAGCACGGCATCGAGATCGTTGTCCTCGATATGTCCGATCCAGTCCGGCTGCAGGGGTTGTGGCGCGGGACGGTGCGGATAGGAATGGCCGGTCAGCCGGTTCCAGGCCAGGCCTGCGCCTAGCAAGACCAGAACATTGAGCGCCAGCGGCATGACCAGGAAGCCCAGGCCTGCATGCGCTACTGCCGGTGTGGAGAGCGCGGTCAGCAGCACGGTGCCGCCGGCCGGCGGGTGGAGGCAGCGCAGCAGGCTCATCGCCGCGATGGCAAGGGCCACGGACAGCCCGGCGGACAGCCAGGTCGCGCCAAGCAGGGCATGGACCGCGAGCCCGATCGCTGCGGCCACCAGGTGACTGCCAAAAACTGGCCAGGGCTGGGCGAGCGGGCTGGCCGGCAGGACGAAGACCAGTACCGCCGAAGCGCCCATCGAGGCGACCAGCCAGGGCAGGGCCGGATCGCTCCCCAGCGCCAGGCGCCCGATCAGTGCCGTGAGTGCAATGGCCAGACCGGCACCGATCGCGCCGCGCAGCCAGCCGACGCGGCCCGCAAACATCATTCGTGTGGGCGTGGCGGCCAGCGGGGCATGTTGCTGCATGGTGGGAAAGTCTGTCAGCTGGCAGGAACGAAAAAGGGGCCGACCTTGCGGCCGACCCCTTTTGCAAAGCTTGAGCGATCCAGGATCAGCGCTTGCTGAACTGGAAGCTCTTGCGAGCCTTGGCCCGGCCGTACTTCTTGCGCTCAACCGCGCGGCTGTCGCGGGTGAGGAAGCCTGCAGCCTTGACGACGCCGCGCAGGACCGGTTCGAACTTGGTCAGCGCCTGGGCGATGCCATGCTTCACGGCACCGGCCTGGCCCGAGAGACCGCCGCCCTTGACGGTGGCGATCACGTCGTACTGACCGGCGCGGTCGGCCACCTGGAACGGCTGGTCGATCACGAGGCGGAGGGTCGGACGCGCAAAGTAGACGTCCTGATCGCGGCCGTTGATCACGACCTTGCCCGAGCCGGGCTTGATCCAGACGCGGGCCACGGCATCCTTGCGGCGACCGGTGGCATAGGCGCGGCCCTGGGCGTCGACTTCCTTTTCACGGAGCGGCGCAGCCGGAGCAGCGGGGGTGGCGGTGACTTCGGCAGCAGCGCCGAGGTCGGCCAGATCGTTGAGCGTGGTGTCAGACATCAGGCACCCACCTTGTTCTTGCGGTTCATGGCAGCGACGTCGAGCGCAACCGGCTGGGTGCCGGCATGCGGATGCTCGGCACCGGCGTAAAGGTGAAGGGCGCGCATCTGGTTGCGACCGAGCGGGCCACGGGGGATCATGCGCTCAACAGCCTTTTCGAGCACACGCTCGGGAAAGCGGCCGTCCAGAATCTTGTCGGCGGTCACTTCCTTGATGCCGCCGGCATAGCCGGTGTGCTTGTAATAGGTCTTCTGCTTCAGCTTGTTGCCGGTCAGCTTGACCTTGCCCGCGTTGATCACGACGACATGATCGCCGCAATCGACATGCGGGGTGAAGCTCGGCTTGTGCTTGCCGCGCAGACGGTTGGCGATGACCACGGCGAGACGCCCGACCACCAGTCCTTCGGCATCAATCAGATGCCACTTCTTTTCCACCTCGGCCGGCTTGATCGACCGGGTGACCTTGGAAAGCGCCTTCATGGCCACTCCCTTTCTGAAAAAAGGTCAAATCCCTTGTTCGCAACGCCGCGCGGATTGCTCCGGCAGCGCGGGAAGGCGGCCCAATCGTGGATCGGCGGGCAAAAGTCAAGCATTCCGGTGCATTTGCCGAGAGGTAAAATGATACCTTATGCATCGCCCGCCCCAGAATCAGGGGGCGACGCGCTCGAATGTCCAGATTTCGCGCGAGGTGCGCTTGGTGCCGCCGAGGTCGGTGAGGACGGTCCGCTCGACCCGGGCCGGCAGGCTGCCGGGGACCAGGCCCTCAGTGCGCAGCGCAATGCTGATCGAGCCGCGGTTGCCATCGGGCAAGGCAATGTCACGCACTTCGGTTGTTTCGGCGCGCGCCGGACTGAACAGGTCCTCGGGCCAAGCCGTGCCGCCGTTACCGGCCATCACCACCTGGGTCAGCATGGTATTGGCCTGGTTGCGCGCGCTGGGCGAAATCAGGGCGCCGGCGATCATCATCTCGCCCAAAGCGGCAGCCTTGGCGCGCGACCCGTCGCCCACGGGTGGATCGCTGCGTGGCTGGAGCCGACCGGCCGAATCGAGTCGAATCGGGAAGAATCCCGGCTCGGCCCGATTGCGCTCAAGCCCGGCGAACTGTTCCAGCGAGGGCGGGACATCGACGGTCACGTCGCGCAGCTCGCCCTCAAGCCGCCAGCCGCCATCCTCGGGCCGGAACCAGACCAGGTAACGCCGGGTAGCGCGCACTTCCTTGCCATCGAACAGGCTGCGCACCACGGTGCGGCTGATCATGACCGGCCCCTCGGGCGGCTTGAAAGTGCTGGCGCTGCTTGGGGCCGGTGGTGCCGCGAAGACACCGGCCGGCGCAAGCGCAGCGAAGCCCGCCAGCAGGATTGCCCGCGCGCTCATGCCCAAATCCTGCCTAGCATGTCAGTCACGCTGCCCCCACCCCTTGAATCCGCAAGCTATTCGCGCAGGCGCTGGCCGCTTCGTCAAGCCTTCGTGGCCCGCAGCCCCAGCGCATGGGCGCCCCAGACCGTGCTGGCGACCAGCAGCGCTCCGACCAACTGGTGCGACACGGCGATCCACAGTGCCATCCCGCTCATCACCGTGGCAATGCCCAGCAGCACCTGGGTGCCAAAGGCGGAATGGATCGCGATCGAAGCGCGCCGGTCGATCCCGCGCAGCTTGCGGCCCAGCACCACCAGGATCGCCACGACCGCCCAGGCCCACCAGCGGTGGACGAAGTGCGTCAGGAACTGATCGTTGAGCAGGGCGTGGATCTTGCCAGCGGCCCAATCGATCCCTTCGGGAACGAAGTGACCCTGCATCAGCGGCCAGGCATCCCAGTTGAACCAGCCCGATCCGGCAACATAGCCCGCGCGCATTCCGGCGACGAGCGCGCCGAAGAACAGTTGCAGGGCCAGCGCGGCCAAGGCGAACAGGGTAAAGGGCGTCAGCTGCGCACGCGCCTCGCCGCGGGCCAGGGCGCGCAGGTCGAGTGCGGTCCAAACCAGCCCACCCAGCGTGAACAGCGCGACCAGCAGGTGCGTGGCGAGGCGGAAGTGGCTGACCCGGACATCGGCGCTCAGTCCGGAGGAAACCATCCACCAGCCAATCGTCCCCTGTAGCCCGCCCAGCGCCAGCAGCGCCACCAGACGGCCGTGATAACCCTTGGGGATCGCGCCCTTGAGCCAGAACCAGGCCAGCGGCAGGGCAAAGGCCAGGCCGATGATTCGCGCGATCAGGCGGTGAACCCATTCCCAAAAGAAGATGAACTTGAAGTCTGCCAGCGTCATCCCCGCCGGGCCGGTCACCTCGATATACTGGGGAATCTGCTTGTAATCGTCGAAGGCCGCTTGCCATTGTGTCTCGTTAAGCGGCGGCAGCACGCCCGAAACTGGTTTCCATTCGGTGATGGAGAGTCCGGATTCGGTCAGGCGGGTGATCCCGCCAACGGCGACGATGAACACCACCAGGGCGGCAACGGCGAAGAGCCACCGGGCAAGCGCCAGGGGCCGGGGAGAGGCTGCTGTCATGAACGTGGCCCCTGCTCTGGAGCGATCAAAAGCGCAAGCAGGCTTTTGGGCCCAGCTTGCGGGATGTAATACTATAACATATATAGCCCACTTCATGCGTGACGCCCTGCTCTCGATTCGCGGCCGGCTGGACCGGTTCGGCGTACTCCTGTCGGGGCTTTGCGCGCTGCACTGCCTGGCGGGCCTGCTGCTGGTCGCCGGGCTGGGGATCGGCGGGCAGTTCCTGTTTGCGCCGGTGATTCACCGGGTCGGCCTGGCGCTGGCCATCGCGGTCGGGGCGGTCACGCTGGTGATCGGCGTGGTCAAGCACCGCGATCCCAAGCCGTTGCAAGTGGGTGGGGCAGGGCTGGCACTGATGACCGTCGCGCTATTCGTCGGACACGGCGCCGAAGAGGCGCTGCTGACCATTGCCGGCGTCACGCTGCTGGCCTGGGCCCACTGGCGCAACCTCAAGCTCACCTGAGCGGCCGGACAGGCTTGCCTGCCCTTTCGGCGCATTGCCAAATCGTCGCCGCGCGCTATCTGCGCTGGGTGATGACCGATCAGCTCTACCTTACCGTTAACGGTGAACCGCGCCGCGCCGCCCCCGGCAGTGTGGCCGACCTCGTGCGCAGCCTCGAACTCGATCCGGCCAAGGTCGCGGTCGAACGCAATGGCGAGATTGTCCCGCGCTCCACGCTTGGCGCTGTCGCGCTGGGTGAGGGCGATGTGCTGGAGATCGTCCATTTTGTCGGCGGCGGCGATCATGGCGCGGTCGCGGACAGCGGAGCAGGCAATGACTCCGACACCTGGACCGTCGCGGGCCGTACTTTCCGCTCGCGGCTGATCGTCGGCACCGGCAAGTACAAGGACTTTGCCGAGAACGCTGCCGCGGTCGAAGCTGCGGGGGCGGAAATCGTCACGGTCGCGGTGCGCCGGGTCAACGTCTCGGATCCCAAGGCGCCGATGCTGACCGATTTCATCGATCCGAAGAAGATCACCTACCTGCCCAACACCGCCGGCTGCTTTACGGCTGAGGACGCGATCCGCACCCTGCGCCTGGCGCGCGAGGCCGGCGGCTGGGACCTGGTCAAGCTGGAGGTGCTGGGCGAGGCGCGGACGCTTTATCCCAACATGGTCGAAACGATCCGGGCCTGCGAAGTGCTGGCCAAGGAAGGCTTCCTGCCGATGGTCTACTGCACCGACGATCCGATCGCCGCCAAGCAGCTGGAGGATGTCGGTGCGGTCGCGGTCATGCCGCTGGGCGCGCCGATCGGCTCGGGCCTGGGAATCCAGAACCGGGTGACGATCCGGCTGATCGTTGAAGGCGCTTCGGTGCCGGTGCTGGTCGATGCCGGGGTCGGCACCGCCTCAGACGCAGCCGTGGCGATGGAGCTGGGCTGCGACGGGGTCCTGATGAACACCGCGATTGCCGAGGCCAAGGATCCGATCCGCATGGCCAGGGCGATGAAGTTGGCGGTCGAGGCCGGGCGCCTTGCCTATCGTTCCGGAAGAATGGCGACCCGCAAGTACGCAGATCCTTCCAGCCCGCTGGCAGGCCTGATCTAGGCTTCAGGGTAAACCGCTTCTTAACCAAGTTCTGGTGATGTGCTTCCAATCCAAGGGGGCACGTCATGGCCAATACCGGAACTGCATCGCTGACTATTGCCGAACTGCGCGAATTCGCTGGCTTCAGCCCGTGCGAGCAACGCTATATCAAGCGCAGCCTCGATGTCGGGTTGGGCCGCCACGATGCTTTCAAGCTGTGGGCGCGCGATAGTGAGGAAACCGCCTCGATCCGCAGCCAGTACGTCGTCTACCAGGAACTCAAGGCCTTGCGGGGCAAGATTCCGGCAGAGAGCGACTTTGCCAGCCTCGAACAGTTCATGGGCAAGCTGCTGCGGGTGACGGCCTTCGATATCGCTCAGGACCGGATCGAAGGCTTTTCGGCCTATCGTTTCCTCTACGAGCGCCTGCTTGGCGCAGAAGCGCGGCCGTTCCTGCCTTCGGCCTTCTGCGCCGCGGCTGCCCTGCCGCAGATCAAGCCGGAGCGGCGCAAGCACCTGCTCCAGTCGATCAGCGAAGCGGCTGCCACCGCGCCCGGCTGGTCGAGCCGCGAGCCAAGCTTCTATCCTGAATGGGTGGAAAAAGAGGCGGCATGACTGGCGCGGGCTGGTCCCGTCCCCGCGGCAGCGGAAAAAGACTCATCGTAACGCCAAATAAACCATTGCAGGCCATCCTGCCACGCATACGCCCAGGGGGTATGCACGCGTGACCACCAGTTTTGCCGACGGTTTGAGCGAAGAGGAATTCCGCCGCTCGATCGAAGCCCGCTTGCGGGAGAACCGGCCCGAGGAGGCCGTGAAGCGGCTGCGCCGACTGCTCGCTAGCGAAGCCGGTCCCGGCGGAATCCTGCCCGAACGGTTCCTGACCGTGCAGAGCTCGGACCTCGTCCTTGAAGGCTGGGATGACCTGGCGACTCGCATCCGCGCCTATGACGAACCGGGCCGCCCGATCACCGCGATTTCAATCGCCTTTGGCTGGCCGGGTGAAAACCCGCCTCAGCCAGATGAACAGGGCTGCCTGCGTCCGCACATCGAGACCGAGTATTTCAACGATTCGGCCTATCCCTTCTCCGAAAGCGACCGCGACAACCTGATCGAGGGCTATTCCTACTACGGCTGCACCTGGGCGGGCGAGGGTAAGGCGACCGACACCACGCTGAAGCTGGGCGGGATCGACGATCTCCACGGTGCACTGGCCCAGCTCGAAATGCGGCTGCTGGCGATGGACGAGCCCGACGAGGACGAAATTCGGGCCGGCTCGCTTGCTGCGTGCCTGCTGTCGGTGCTGCTGTTCCAGGCCGTGGGGGAACGCATTGCGCGGGATCCCCTGCCGCGGCCGGTCTGCGTGATGGCCGGCAGCAACGGGGTCTATCCCTATTTCGATGCGCCGGTTTGCGGCATGCCCGAGCATGCGCTGAAGGATGGGGCGGCCGAGCTGAACAGCGCTGCCGCCTATATCCCGGGTCCGCGCTACAGCAGTCTGCTGGTTGCCGGCATTCCCCGGGCCCGCAAGCGCGCGGTGCTGGTGGTGGAAGAGACCGAAACCGAAACGGCAGCGCGGATTGCCAGCCTGCGCGGCCTGCACCACCGCGATGAAATGCCGGAACTCGCCCCGCCCGAGCCGCTGCTGGAACCGCAGCCGGAGCTGGCCGAACTGGTGCCGGATGACGGAACGATCATTCCCATTCCCGGCGGCCCGCTGGCGGTCAAGCGCAAGCCAGCGCAGTCCTGGGACTTCCGCGACCTGCTGACCCCGGAAACGCCTGCGCATGACGCCGCGCCCGAACCGACCGCTGCGCCCAGGGACTTCACTCCCCGGGAACCCATGGTGCCCGAGCCGGAGGCCGAAGAACACGAGCCCGAATGGGACCGCGAGCCGGAGATTGACCTGCCAGGGCAAGTTCCGCCCGAGGAACCCATCGAAACGGCCTGGTCCGAGCCGGATCCGGTCGAACCGGTGCCGGCCGAGCCGGAGGCCCTCGTGCCCGCGCCGGTCGCGCCGCTGGGCCAGCGCGCGCCGTTCCAACCCGGATTCACCTCGTTCGAAATCGACCTCGATATCGAAAGCCGCCTCAAGGCGCTGATCGCCGCGCAGGTGGCCGCGCCAGAACCGGAACCAGAACCGGAACCCGATCCGGCGATCGAGCCCAAGGCAGCCCTGCCGGACCTCGGCCCGGCCTGGCCGCTCGGGATCGGCTGGCTGGAGGACGATGCGGAGCCGGCTTCGGCGCAGGTGCTCGAACCGGCACCGGGCCCCTCGTTGCTGACCCGCTTGCTGTCGCTGCTGGCCTGGCGGCGCTAGGACCTAGCCCTTGTAGAGCGCGTCGAGCCGCTCGCTGTAGCGTTCCTTCAGCTTGTGGCGGCGGATCTTGAGGCTCGGAGTCATTTCCTCGTTCTCGATCGAGAACGCCTCGTCCGCAAAGGCGAACTGACGGACCTTCTCGATCACGCTGAGGTCCTGGTTGACCCGGTCGATCGCCGCGCGCAGCGCCGAACGGAAGGCCGGCAGATCCTGCAGCGCCTTGAAATCGAACTTTTCGCCCTGGGCCCGCGCCCATTCCAGCGCCCATTCGGCATCGGGCACGATCAACCCGACCACGTAAGGCCGCTTGTCGCCCACCACCATCGCCTGGGCGATTTCCGGCTGGAGCGTCAGCATGCCCTCGACCTTCTGGGGCGAGATATTGTCGCCCTTGTCGTTGACGATCATGTCCTTCTTGCGATCGGTGATAACGATCCGGCCCTTGTCATCGATATGGCCGATATCGCCGGTGTGGAGCCAGATTCCGGCGCCTGGCTCACCTTCCGGTTCCTTCAGCACGCGGGCCGTCTCGGCCTCGTTGCGCCAGTAGCCGTGCATCACCAGCTCGCCGCGCACCAGGATTTCGCCGTCCTGGGCGATCTTGACCTCGACCCCGTCCATCGCCGGGCCGACCGTATCCATCTTCAGCCCGACCTTGGGGCGATTGCAGGCGATCACCGGGGCAGCCTCGGTCTGGCCATAGCCCTGCAGCATGGTCAGCCCCATGGCCTCGAAGAAAGTGCCAACCTCGGGGTTGAGCGGCGCGCCGCCTGAAACCATCGCCTTGATCCGGCCGCCGAAACGGGCGCGGATCTTGGGCCGCAGCAGCCGTTCCAGCAGCAGGTCCATCGGCTTGTCGCGCAGCCGGCCCTTGCCTTCGAGCTGGGCCTTGATCCCGCCGATCGCCAGCGCGCGGCCCATCAGGTAATTCGGGACTTTGCCCTGCTTTTCGACCTGCTTCATGATCCGGGTGCGCAGCACTTCGAACAGGCGCGGGACGACGACCATGATCGTCGGGCGCACTTCCTCGATATTGCTGGCCAGCTTTTCGAGGCCTTCGGAATAAAAGATCTGCCCCCCCATCCCGATCGGCAGCATCTGCCCGCCGGTATGCTCATAGGCATGGCTCAGCGGCAGGAACGAGAGGAATACCTCGTCGCCCCAGCCGAAGTCCTCGGCCAGGATCCGCGCCGCGCCGTCGACATTGCAGAGGATCGCCCCGTGATGCTGCAGCACGCCGCGCGGAGCACCGCCGGTGCCACTGGTGTAGATGATGCAAGCGGTGTCCTCGCGCTTGATCTTGGCCACCCGCTTGTCGACCGCGGCGCGCGCCTTGGCGGCATCGCCGGTCAGCAGGCTGGCCCAGTCGCGGTATTCGAACTGCCCGGTCTGGGCGATCCGCAGCGGTTCGATCCCGATCACGAAGCCGGCCTGGCCCGAGGCCAGTACGCCGGGCAGCAGCGGCTTCGCCAGCTTGTCATCCGAAACGATCACTGCCCGCGCGCCGGAGTTTTCCAGCACGTGCAGATGATCACGCTCGGTGTTGGTGACATAGGCGGGCACGGTCACGCAGCCAGCGGCCATGACCGCGAAATCGGCAATGCACCATTCGGGCCGGTTTTCGGAGACGAGCATGACCCGATCCCCGTCCTTCAGGCCCATGGCGCGCAACGCCTCGGCCAGCAGGCAGACCTGCCGCGCTGCTTCAGCCCAGGAAATCGCCTGCCAGGTTCCGCCGCGCTTGGCTGACAGGAACGGCGCTTCGCCCTTCGCGTCAGCGCGGTTTAGAAACAGTTCGACCAGGTTCCGGGCGGCCCGGAAATCACCAATATCCATAATTGCACTGCCCCTCTCTGCAGCACCCTTCCCCGTATGGACAAATTCCCTAGGCAAGCTTTGCCCTGGCAGCAAGTGCGCCGGCCATGTGGCCGATGGAGCGCCTCGGGCTGCGATTGCCACGCTGGGGCTGTGCCCCTAAGAGGCGAGCATGGCTTCGCTCAGACTTTCCATCGCCTGCATCGCGCTGTTCGTTGCATCCTGCGCGAACCCGCAGACTCCGCAATCGGCTCCGGCAGCGCCAACAAAGGCTCAGCCTTTCGTAATCGCGGCTAACCCGCTGGCCGCTCGTGCCGGGATGGACGTGCTGGAACGCGGTGGAAGCGCAATTGATGCGGCGATAGCCGTACAGGCCATGCTGTCGCTGGTCGAACCACAGTCTTCCGGCATGGGTGGCGGCACGATCATGCAGCACCTCGATGCCAAGACCGGTCAGCTGGTGGTCTACGATGGCCGCGAAGTGGCTCCGGGCCAGGCCAGCCGCGAAATGTTCATGGGCAATGATGGCAAGCCGCTCGGCTTCCGCGAGGCCGTCGTCTCCGGTCGCGCCACCGGCGTACCCGGCGCAGTCGCGGCCCTGGCCCTCGCTCACCGCGAACATGGCAAACTGCCCTGGAGCAGCCTGTTCGATGCCCCGATCCGCACGGCGGAAGAAGGCTTCCTCATCAGTCCGCGGCTCGGCCGGTTCCTGCCTCTCCCGTTCCCGCAGCTGGAGCAGCCCGACGCCAAGCGCTATTTCTCGCGCCCGGACGGCACGCGGATGACCACCGGGGACCGGCTGCGCAATCCCGAATATGCCGCCTTCTTGCGCCGGCTGGGCAAGGACGGACCCGATGCGCTCTATCGCGGCAGCACGGCCGCCAAGATCGTCGCCCGCACCCGCGAAGGGCCGCTGGCCGGGTCCATGACCATGGCCGATCTGGCCGCATACAAGCCGGCCAAGCGCACTCCGATCTGCGCGCCCTTCCGCGTCTACAAGGTCTGCGCCCCGCCGCCGCCATCCAGCGGCGTCGGCCTGCTTGCGCTGCTTGGTCTGCTCGAGCGGACTGACATTGCCACGCGCGGCCCGAACGATCCGCAGGCCTGGTTCCTTTTTGCCGAGGCCAGCCGGTTGATGTATGCCGACCGCGACACCTACGTCGGCGATGCCGATTTCGTGAAGGTGCCGGTCGCCGGGATGATCGAGCCGGCCTATCTCGACCAGCGCGCTGCGCTGATTGGCAAGACTGCTGCCGCTTCGGTCGAACCGGGCAAGCCAAAGGGCGCGGGGCTGGCAATTGCCGATCGCACGCTCGAGCCGGCTGGCACCTCGCACTTCATCGTCCGCGATGCCCGCGGCAATGTCGTTTCGATGACCACCACGGTCGAATCGATCTTCGGCTCGGGCCGGATGGTCGACGGGTTCTTCCTCAACAACCAGATGACCGACTTCTCGTTCAATCCGCTCCAGCCTAATGGCGAGCAGTCGCCCAACGCGGTCGCGCCGGGCAAGCGCCCGCGCTCATCGATGGTGCCGCTGGTACTGTTCGACAAGGACGGCCGCTTTGCGGGAGCAATCGGCTCTGCCGGGGGCAATGCAATCCTGGCCTATGTCGGCAAATCGCTGGTCGCAGCGATCGACTGGGGTCTGCCGATGCAGCAGGCCCTGGCCCAGCCTAATCTGATTGCGCGCGGCAACAGCTTTAACGGCGAAGTCGACAAGTTCAGCCCCGAGGTCCGCGCTGGCCTTGCCGAGCGCGGCGTGATGCTGGCGCCGGGGCAGGGCGAGGATTCTGGCGTCCATGCCGTGCTCATCCGCGATGGCAAGATCGAAGGCGGCTTCGACCCGCGGCGCGAAGGGGTAGTGCTGATCGGGAAGTGAGCAGCTTCGGCGCTATTCGCTGCCTACCGCTTCGGCAATGCTGGCAAACCCACCGCGCTTCATCAGCCGTTCCAGCCCGCGCGTGATCTGGCGCGCCAGACCTGGGCCTTCATAGACCATTGCGCTGTAAAGCTGGACCAGGCTGGCCCCGGCGCGGATTCGCGCCCAGGCATCCTCGGCCGAAGCGATGCCGCCTACGCCGATGAGCGGGATCGCCCCTTGCGTGATGGCATAGAAATCGCGCAACCGCTGCTGAGCCAGATCGCGCAAGGGCGCTCCCGAGAGTCCCCCTGCTTCACTGGCATGTCGTGACTTGAGTTCCGGGCGGGAGATCGTGGTGTTCGAGACGATAATCCCGCTGAGGCCGTACTTGACGACGGCTTCGACGATCCGTGCTGGCGCAGCTTCGTCGAGGTCTGGCGCGACCTTCAGGAACACCGGCGGGTCGCCCGCTTGCCGCTCTGCAGCGATGGCGGAAAGCAGGTCGTTCAGTTCCTTGTCGCCCTGCAGGTCGCGCAGGCCAGGGGTGTTGGGGGACGAGATGTTGACCGTGATATAGCTGGCCAGGTCGCGGAAAGCCGCGATGCCGGCCAGGTAATCGGCGATCCGGTCAGTCGAATCCTTGTTGGCACCGACATTGGCGGCAACCACGCCGACCCGCTTGCGCTTGGCCAGCCGTGCTCGCGCCGCTTCCAGCCCGCCATTGTTGAAGCCCATCCGGTTGATCACAGCGCGGTCTTCCGGCAGCCGGAACAGACGCGGTTGCGGATTGCCGGGCTGGGGACGCGGGGTGACCGTGCCGATCTCGGTAAAGCCGAAGCCCAGCCCCAGCACGGCATCGGGCACTTCGGCGTCCTTGTCGAAGCCGGGCGCCATGCCCAGCGGGTTGGGGAAGGCGATGCCTGCCACCGCAGTGGCCAATGGCCCGGGGCGGCAAGGCCCGCCGTGCGGCATCAGCTTAAGCGCGTCGATTGTCAGGCGGTGCGCGCGTTCGGCATCGAGCAGGAACAGCGCGGGGCGGAGCAGCGGATAGATCATGGCGAGGGCGGCTATGGCAGCACCGCGCCGCGAAGTCGATTCGCCGAGCTTCCCAGTCCTGTGCGTGGCTGGTGGGAGTGCAATCGATTTCATCGGCCGACGTAGCGTCAATCGGACGCTCAGAATGTCGAATCCCTACAATTGCCTGGCGAATAGATCGGCTAATCCCACTCTCGCGACCCGAAGGGCTCATAGCAATCTGCGCAGAGTCCTTTAACTTCCATAGCGGCCTCGGACCCTCGGGTCCGGGCCGTTTTTTTTCGGCGAAGCTTGCCAAGCGGGTGGACCCCCCGCACAATTGGCGCGATGCTTCATCCCGCTGCGACCGAACCGGCCGATCATAATTCCCCGCCAGAGCCGGTCGAGTTGACCGCCAGCGAGCGGATCAGGCTTGAATTCCTGGCACCTTCCGAACGGCTCCAGCCTTTCGTCACTACATTCTATTCACTGCGCTGCGACGAGTCCGAGATCCAGGACTGTCTGCCCGCCGCAGTCGGCTACCTCACCGTCAACTTGTCCGGATCGGGTGTGCTTCATTTTGCGGACGGGCGCAGCGAGCCGTCGTACGAGACCATGTTTCTGACCCCGACCACGGCTGCGGTGCGGATTGCGGTGCAGGGGCCCTGGCACATGATCGGGGCGGCGCTTTCGCCGCTGGGCTGGGCGGCACTGACCGGATTGCACGCTGGCGATGTGGCCGATCGGGTCCTGCCGGCCAGCCAGGTGCTGGGCGCAGCAGCAGACGATCTGGCGCAGCGGATGCGGGGCGCGGACGGCGGGGATGCCGCCCAGGCCGCAGTGCTGGCCGATCTGATCGGCGGGCGGCTGAAGCCGGTCAACGCGCGACATGTCCAGGCGATCGGGGCAGTGGCCAACTGGCTGTCGTCCGGCTTCGATCCTCCGGTTTCGGCCTTGCCGCAGCAGGCCCACTATTCGATCCGCCAGCTCGAGCGGCTGTGCGAGCGCTATTTCGGTGTCCCGCCCAAGCAGCTGGCCCGCAAATACCGGGCGCTGCGCGTTGCGGCCATGCTGCAGGCACCGGATACCAGCCTGGAACAGGTGGCTGCGCTCAAGGAGCTCTACTTCGACCAGTCGCACTTGATCCGTGACATGCGGCATTACCTGGGGCGCACCCCGAACCGGATTTTCGATGGCTCCGCCCCCGTGCTGGCCGCGACCAGTTCGGTTCGCGGCTACCGCGAAGTCCGGCCCAATTTCGCGCGCATTCCCGACGATTGAAATCCGCTGGCGATCGGCCTAGGGGAAACCGGAAAGAATCAGTCCGATTTACCCGGAGTACCCTTCATGCGGCTTTCGAGCATGGCCGATTATGCTGTCGTCACGATGAGCGCCGCTGCGCGCCATTGCGGCGGCTCGCGCGTTTCGGCCGCGGAACTGGCCGCTGAAACCGGCCTGCCGGTCCCGACCGTGCAGAAGCTGGTCAGCCGCCTGACCGCTGCTGGCCTGCTCCGTTCGACTCGCGGCGTGGGCGGCGGGCTGAAGCTGGCGCGGCCGGCTGCGGCAATTACGCTGGCCGATATCATCGAGGCGGTCGAAGGCCCGATCGCGCTGACCCAATGCGTTGACGATGCCCGGGCCGATTGCGGACTCGATGCCTGCTGCTCGGTCAAGCCGCATTGGCCAATCGTCAACGAGGCGCTGCGCGGCGCCTTGTCGCAGGTCTCGCTGATCCGCCTGGCTGCCCTTGAAACGAATGGGGTGGCAGCATGAGCGAGGACGCCACCGTCAAGGATCAGGCTGCGCGCGATGCCGCCGCCAAGGTTGCCGATTACGAGCACGGCTGGTCGGCCGAGATCGAGACCGAGTTCGCCCCCAAGGGCCTGAACGAGGATACGGTCCGCTTCATCAGCGCCAAGAAGAACGAGCCGGAATGGATGCTCGACTGGCGGCTCAAGGCCTTCCGCCACTGGCAGACCATGCCGACGCCGGACTGGGCCAAGCTGAACATCCCGCCGATCGATTACCAGGACGCCTTTTACTACGCCGCGCCCAAGCCGAAGAAGACGCTCGCCAGCCTGGACGAGGTCGATCCCGAGATCCTCGAGGTCTACAAGAAGCTTGGCATTCCGCTCGAAGAGCAGAAGGTCCTTGCCGGGGTCGAAGGCGCGCGGCGGGTTGCGGTCGATGCGGTGTTCGATTCGGTTTCGGTCGCCACCACCTTCCGCGAGGAGCTGAAGAAGGCCGGGGTGATCTTCCTCTCGATCTCTGAAGCGATCCGCGAATACCCGGAACTGGTGAAGCAGTGGCTCGGCAAGGTCGTGCCGGTGCGCGACAATTTCTTCGCCGCATTGAACTGCGCGGTCTTTTCCGACGGGACCTTCGTCTACATCCCCGAAGGCGTGCGCTGCCCGATGGAGCTCTCCACCTATTTCCGGATCAACGCGGAAAACACCGGTCAGTTCGAACGGACGCTGATCGTGGCCGACAAGGGTAGCTATGTCTCCTACCTTGAAGGCTGCACCGCGCCAATGCGCGACGAAAATCAGCTCCACGCCGCAGTGGTGGAACTGGTCGCGCTCGACGATGCCGAGATCAAGTATTCGACCGTGCAGAACTGGTACCCCGGCAATGCCGAGGGGCTGGGCGGCATCTACAACTTCGTCACCAAGCGCGCGCTGTGCCAGGGCAAGCGCAGCAAGGTATCCTGGACTCAGGTCGAAACCGGCTCGGCGGTGACGTGGAAGTATCCCAGCTGCGTCCTCAATGGCGAGGATTCGGTGGGTGAGTTCTACTCGGTCGCGGTCACCAACAATTACCAGCAGGCCGATACCGGCACCAAGATGATCCACAATGGCAAGGGCAGCCGCTCAACCATCGTTTCCAAGGGCATCTCGGCCGGCAAGAGCCAGAACACCTATCGCGGCCTCGTCCGCGTCGCCCCCCAGGCCGAAGGTGTGCGCAACTTCACCCAGTGCGACAGCCTGCTGCTCGGCAAGGACTGCGGCGCGCACACGGTGCCCTATATCGAAGTGCGCAACCCCAGCGCCCAGATCGAGCACGAGGCGACCACCAGCAAGATCTCCGACGACCAGCTGTTCTACGCGATGCAGCGCGGGCTGGATCAGGAAGCCGCCGTGGCGCTGATCGTCAACGGCTTCGCCAAGGAAGTGCTACAGCAGCTGCCGATGGAGTTTGCGGTCGAGGCGCAGAAGCTGCTGGGGATCAGTCTTGAAGGGAGCGTGGGGTGATGCGCGGCGGAATGATGACTCTGGCGCTGGCGTCAGCTCTGGCCCTCTCCGCCTGCGGGGACAGCGCCGTTCCCGGTGAGAGCGATGCCGCCTCCAGCGCGCTCAAGGTCTTGGATGACAGCAAGATTGCCGGAATGCTCTCGACCGAGGCAAAGGCGGCGCTCGATATTCTCGGAAGCGGCGCCCGGGCCGAGATCGAGGCTTACAAGGCGCAGTATGGTCAGCTTCCGGCCAACCTGTCTGATCTCGCCTCACTACAGACCGCACGGGTGGCAGCAGTGACTGCGATCACCGATGCCCTTGCCGAACAGGTGCCCTTTGTCCGCCGCGAAACGCTGGAGCAGATGGCTGGGCAGTTTGTCGATCGCGCCCAGCAGCGCGTGCTTGACCAGATGAAGGCCGCCGAAGCTGCCTTGCCGCAAGGGGCGCCGCAGCCATGAAGAAAACCCTCACCCTGCGCGAACCGGGCGCTGACGAAGCCCCCACGATCAAGAAGAAGGGTCGCGGCTGGGAGATTTCGGAGAAGCGGCTCGATGCCCTGCATGAGCGGGCGCGCGAAATGCGCCGCAATCCCACGCCGGCGCAGGAGGTCCTCGCGGCGGCCCTCGCCGAGGTCGAGACCGGCGGCTATGCCTTCAAGCGGCAGGACGTGATTGGCTCGGCGATCGTCGATTTTGCCTGCAAACCGCTGATGCTGGTGGTCGAGCTCGATGGTGACGAGGATGCGAGTTTCACCGCCGACCGCACCCGCAGCCTGACCGAGATTGGCTACCGGGTCGAGCGCTTGTCCGCCGCGGCCGTGCTGGCCGATCCGGCTGCCGCCGCCGCCCAGGTTTCCGCCGTGATGCGCGAGCGCTGGCACGAACGCCGCGACCGCAACCGCGCCGCCCGTCCGGCTGCTGGACGCCCCACCTCCAATCGCGCGCCGTCCAATCGCGGCCGGCGCCCGCAGGACTGATCATGCTGACCATTTCCAACCTTCACGCCACCGTTGCCGACAAGCCGATCCTCAAGGGCCTGTCGCTCACCATCAATGCGGGCGAGGTCCACGCGATCATGGGCCCCAACGGTGCGGGCAAGTCGACGCTGGGCTACACCCTTGGCGGCCGGCCCGGTTACGAGGTGACCGGCGGCTCGGTCGAGTTCCTGGGCCAGGACCTGCTGGCGCTGGAACCGCACGAGCGCGCTGCCGCTGGCCTGTTCCTGGGCTTCCAGTACCCGGTCGAGATTCCGGGGGTGTCCTTCGTCCAGTTCCTGCGCGAAAGCCTCAATGCCCAGCGCGCGAGCCGCGATGAGGCGCCGCTGTCGGGCGGCGAATTCCTCAAGCTGGCGCGCGAGCAAGCGGCGCTCTTGAAGATGGACATGGAAATGCTCAAGCGGCCGGTCAACGTCGGTTTCTCGGGCGGCGAAAAGAAGCGCGCCGAGATGGTCCAGATGGGCATCCTTGGCCCCAAGCTGGCGATCCTGGATGAGACCGATTCCGGCCTCGACATCGATGCATTGCGGATCGTGGGCGATGGGATCAATTCGACGATGCGCAAGCCCGATAAGGCGGTGCTGCTGATCACCCATTACCAGCGCCTGCTCGATTACGTGAAGCCGGACTTCGTCCACGTTCTGGCGGCAGGCCGGATCGTCAAGACTGGCGGTCCCGAACTGGCGCTCGAACTAGAAGAGCGCGGCTACGAGGCAGTGGCGGCGTGAGCCAGGCACTCGCCCTTCCCACCCGCAAGGATGAGGACTTCCGCTATGCGGACCTCGCCGCCCTGGCCCCGCTGTGGCCGGTCGCGGTCGAAACGATTGCCGTGGCGGCGGGCGAGAGCGGCCATCTGGCACTGGTGCTGGACGGCGATCAGCCGGTCGCGCGCGAGCTGGCGATCGTGCTGGGCCAAGGCGCATCGTTTGACCTGCGCGTGCTGAACGCGCCGTCGGCCTATGGCCGCGTCGCGGTGCGCGTCGAACTGGGCCAGGGCGCCAGTTTCACGCTCGGCGCGGCGCAGCTCGCGGGCGGCGAGCAGGTGGTCGAAATCGTCACCGATGTGCTCCACGCCCATCCCGATGCGGTCAGCCGCCAGGTGGTCAGGTCGGTCGCGGGCGGCCAGGCGACGGTCAATTACCTCGGCAAGGTCCGCGTCGCCAAAGGCGCCGATGGCACCGATGGAGTGCAATCGGTCCGAGCCATGCTGCTTGACCGGACGGCCACCGCGAATGCGAAGCCGGAACTCGAAATCTTTGCCGATGACGTGAAGTGCGCCCACGGCTGCGCGGTGGGTGAACTTGATGCCAATGGCCTGTTTTACATGGCCCAGCGCGGACTGCCGCCGGCCGAGGCCAAGAAGTTGATGCTCCAGGCATTCGTTGCCGAAGCCTTCGCCGGCGCGCCGGATGAAGACCGGTTGCTTGCAGCGGCCCTGGCGGCCCTGGGCCGGCTGGTATGAACGCGATTTCCGCCTTTGCCCCGACCGAATTGAAGGCCCAGTTCCCCGGTCTCGCCGGCGGCTGGCACTATCTCGATACGGCCGCCACGGCGCAGAAACCGCAGGCGGTGATCGATGCGACGGTGCGGGCGATGGGCGCGGACTATGCCACCGTCCATCGCGGAGTCTATGCTCGTTCGGCCGACATGACCCTGGCCTTCGAGGCGGCGCGCGAGAAGGTCGCGGGGCTGATCGGCGCGCGATCGCAGGAGCTGGTCTTCACCCGCGGCGCGACCGAGGCGATCAACCTGGTGGCCTATAGTTATCCGAACAAGGGCCGGGTGCTGCTCTCCACGCTTGAGCATCATTCCAATATCGTGCCCTGGCAGCTGGCCGGCTGGCAGGTCGATGTCTGTCCGTTGACCGACGATGGCTGCATCGATCTTGACGCAGCCGAAGCCATGCTGACGCGCGAGCACACCATGGTGGCCTTTGCGCACGTCTCGAACGTGCTTGGCTCGGTGCTGGATGCGCGCCGCGCGGCGGATCTGGCCCATGCCGTCGGCGCCAAGCTGCTGCTCGATGGCTGCCAGGCCGTGCCGCGGCTGGCCATCGATGTTGCGGCGCTGGGCTGCGATTTCTATGCCTTCTCGGCGCACAAGCTCTACGGCCCGACCGGGATCGGCGCGCTGTGGGGCCGAAGCGAGCTGCTCGAGGCCATGCCCCCCTGGCAGGGCGGCGGCGCGATGATCGACCGCGTGACCTTTGCCGGCAGCACCTATGCCCGGCCGCCGCAGCGGTTCGAGGCCGGGACCCCCGCGATCATCGAGGCCATCGGGGTTGGCGCGGCGGCGGACTTTGTCCGCAGGGTCGGCCTGGATGCGATCCATGCCCATGAAGCGGCGCTGGTCAGCGAGTTGCGCGCCGCGCTGCGCGGGCGCAACGATGTGACGCTGTTCGGCCCGGAGGACAGCGCCGGGATCGTCTCTTTTGCGCTCGACGGGGTGCATCCGCACGACCTCGGCACCATATTGGACGAGGAAGGTGTCGCCATCAGGGCCGGGCACCACTGCGCCCAGCCGCTGATGGAACACCTGGGCGTGCCGGCGACGGCGCGGGCCAGCTTTGGATTGTATTCGGATCAAGGCGATATCGCCGCGCTGCTGCGCGGGATCGAGCGGACACGGAGGATCTTCGGATGAACGAAGAACGGAAGATCATGGTAGAGGAAGTCGAGGCGGTCAGCGCCCCCCCGCGGGCGCGGGTGGAAGATGTTGAAAGTTCTACTGCCAAGCTGGAGCGCAAGCGCGACTATCTCGATGGCTTCCTGCAGCAAAAGCCGGCGGATGTGAGCCCCGTTGAGCCGGGCGGATCGATCTATGACGGCGTGATCGCCGCGCTGAAGGACATCTTCGATCCGGAAATCCCGGTGAACATCTACGACCTTGGGCTGATTTACGGGGTCGAGGTCGATCCCGAAGGCGCGGTCGTCGTGACCATGACGCTGACCACCCCGCACTGCCCGGTCGCCGAATCGATGCCGGGCGAGGTCGAACTGCGGGTTGGCGCGGTGCCAGGCGTGCGCGATGCCGAGGTCAACCTGGTCTGGGATCCGCCGTGGGACCCGGCCAAGATGAGCGATGAGGCCCGGCTGGAGCTCGGAATGCTATGACCACGACCATCCGCCAACGCCCCGCCGCCGTGCTCCTGACGCCCGCTGCCGAGGCGCGGATCGCCGCGCTGATGGCCAAGGCTCCTGCGGGCGCTATCGGCGTAAAGCTATCCACGCCCCGGCGGGGTTGCTCGGGACTGGCCTATTCGGTCGATTACGTGTCCGAAGCCAACACCTTCGACGAGCGGATCGAGACTCCGGGCGGCACCTTCTTCATCGATGGCGGATCGGTGCTTTACCTCGTCGGTAGCACGATGGATTGGGTCGAGGACGATTTCACGGCCGGCTTCGTGTTCGCCAATCCGAATGCCAAGGGCAGCTGCGGCTGCGGTGAGAGCTTTACCGTTTGATGCCTGGTTCGGTCATGCCAAAGGCGTGACCTGGCGCAACACCGGCCCGGTGTTGCCTCCGCCGTCAGGCGGAAAATGAACGCCGCGGCACGAAGCTCTCGCCGGTTTCAGCGTCGATAAAGGCGATCAGCGCCTTCTCGTAGTCATCGAGCTCCTCGTCGGCATCGAGCTGGTCGCGCAGCCAGTCGGCTTCGTGCGGCTCGAGCTGAGCGGCGGCTTCTGCTTCGGCCTCCCAGTCGGTCGTTTCGGCCTCAGATCCGCCCAGCAAGCTGCCGAAAGCGTCTTCGACATCGCTGGTCAGCATGCGCGAGAGGAAGCCCCCGATCCCGGCACCTTCCGTAGTCATGAAGGCTTCAAGTTCGGCCGTGCGCTCAGCGCTGAGCGGCTCGCCGCCGGCAAAGCCCAGCAGGTAATTGCCGACGCCTTGAACGAACAGCTTCTGCCATTCGGGCGCGTTGGGTTCATAGAGCGCGGCGTCCTTGAGGCGGAACAGCAGTTCGGCTTCGGCCTGGCGGACCGAGGCCGGGCCTTCGCTGCCGGGGGCAAAGATCATCCGCCGCAGCAGCGCAACTTCGGTGGTGTTGATCCCGCCGCCGGCCAGTTCGCCGTGGCGGGTCGGGCCTTCGCCATGCTCGATCGCAGCTTCGATCTGCTGCAGCGCATAGGCGCGCAGACTGACCGGGATGTTGGTCGAAATTTCGAGCACGCGGACCAGTAGCTCAAGCTCGGCCAGCGAATCGACCCGGCCATCGCGGTCAATCCGGAACACCAGCTCGTCGGCCATTTCCTGGTCGACATAGCCATCGGGCTCGACCGTGTGGACGATGAAGTTGGACAGCGCCTCAACGAAGAAGTCGCACCAGGCGCGGTCTGGCTCGACCAGCGCATCATTGGCGGAAAACAGCGATTCGGCCTCGTCCGGGTCCATCCGGCCATCGGCCCAGCCCAGTTCGCGCAGCACCCGGATTTCGTCGGGTGCGATCCTGCCATCGGCCGCGGCCTGGGCGGCAAAATCGCTGAATTGCATCGTCATTGGTCGCAAGGCCCCCGAAATGTCTTCGCGAAGGCTTTTGCCAGATCAGGGTTAAGGCGCCGTTACCTCTGTTTGGCCGGACCTTCAGCGCGTGCGCAGGGCGGCAACGCAAGCTGCGCGATCGACATCCTGGCCGTCACTGGCGCGGCGGGCCTCGACATATGTCGCCTGCGGTTCGCGGCCTGCCTGAGCCGGGTAGAGGTAGATATCGAGCACACAGGCTGTGCCGACATATTGCAGCTTGCGGGCATCACCTTCGGACACATCGAGCCGGGGCTGGCCGAATTGCCGGACCAACTCGGGCGCGCTTGCACCGATCACGCCCTCCAGCCCGGGCAGGTTCTGGACCCGCGCCGTCGGCGGTGGGGTGCGAACCGGCGGGCGGACCGGGGTCATGGCCGGGCGATTTGCCGGGCGCGCGGCGGGCGGCTTGCCCGACGTGGTCTTGGCGCGTGGCGGCGGATTGCTGGCACAGGCGGCCAGCGCCGGGATCAGGGCCAGCAGGACCAGGAACTTAGGCTGCATTGGAAGCTCGCGCGCGGTGGACAAGATGGGTGGCCGCCGCGGCCCCTAGAAGCGGCGCGTGCATATTGACAAATGGCACTGCCAAAAGCCCCGCCACGGCCCCGCCCAGCATTACCCGGTCAGCACTGGTGAGCGGAGAGCCGGCATCCGGCGCATGGCGGTGCCGCAGCCAGACCATATCCTGTAGCTCACGTCCCAGCAGCACCGCATTGACCAGGTAGAAGACCAGCGGCGGCCCCACCCCGGTGATCAGCAGGATCAGCGCCACGGGCAGGGCGGCCAGGTTCCAGAACACCGCGCGGCCGGCCCCGCCCAGGCCCTGCCCCAGCTCCTCGCGCCAACCGAGCTTGCGGGCATTGCGCAGCGCTTCGGGGTAATGGCGCGCCTCGACCGCCTCTACCACTTCGTCGGCAAAGAACTGCAGTACCGCCAGGGCAACGATCCGCCACAGCAGCCAGCCGGCGATCACCACGCCGATCAGCGCCAGGATTCCGCGCCCCTGTTCCAGTCCGGCCATGGCGAGGCCGCGCTCGGCCAGCCACCACAGGCCGGTGCCAAGCAGGGCGACGATCAGCAGGGTCAGCAGGAGGCTCTTCCCCAGCACGCGCAGCACGGCGGGATCGCCAAGCTGTCTGAAGGCAAGGGAAAAGGGGCTGAGCATCGCGGCGGCATTGCCGCTGCGCCTGAGGCTGTCAACGCGCGCAACCTTGCCCTGCGGCAGGATGATGGCTAGGCGCGCCCGGTGTAACCGTCACGTAACTGGCCCAGCGCAAAGGATTCCCCGTGTCCGCACCCACCACCGATGTCATCGCCATCGGCAATGCGATCGTCGATGTCATGGCGCCCTGCGCCGAAGAGCTGATTGAGCAGCTGGGTCTCGTGCGGGGCGGGATGACCCTGATCGACACCGCGCGCGCGCGGGAACTCTACGATGCCATGGGCCCGGCGCGCGAGATTTCGGGCGGTTCGGCCGCCAATACGCTCGCCGGCCTGGCCGCGCTCGGGGCCAGGTGCGCCTTCATTGGCCAGGTCGCCGATGACCAGCTGGGCGAGGTCTTCGCCCATGACATTCGTGCCGGGGGCATCGCCTATGCCACCCCGGTGCGTGCCGACGATCCGCCGACGGCGCGCTGCCTGATCTTCGTGACGCCCGATGGCCAGCGGACGATGAACACTTTCCTCGGTGCCTCGCAGTTCCTGCCGCCCGCCGCGCTGGATGAGGCGGCGATTGCGGCGGCCAAGGTGCTTTACCTCGAAGGCTACCTGTGGGATCCGGAAGAGCCGCGCGCTGCGATGCGCCGGGCCATTTCAGCAGCCCGCTCGGCCGGCCGCCAGGTTGCTTTCACCCTGTCCGATGCCTTTGTGATCGATCGCCACGGCGATGATTTCCGGGCGCTGATCAACGCGGGGCAGATCGACATCCTGTTTGCCAACCATGTCGAATTGGCCGCACTGACAGGTGAGGACGATTTCGATGCCGGGATCGCTGCCTTGCAGGACAAGCTCCCGGTGCTGGTCGTGACCCGCAGCGAGCAGGGTGCGGTCGCCGTCTCCGGCGGTAAGCGCGCCGAGGTTCCGGCCGAACCGGTTGCGCGCGTGGTCGATACTACCGGGGCCGGCGATCTTTTCGCCGCCGGGTTCCTTTATGGCCACGTCAACGACCGCCCGCTCAGCGAATGCCTCACCCTCGGCGCAATCTGCGCGGGCGAGATCATCTCGCATTTCGGCGCCCGGCCTGAGGCGGACCTGACCGCCTTGGTAAAAGCGCGGCTGGGCTAACCTTCCGCTTCGCGGGCCACTTCGCGCCAGCCGATATCGCGGCGGCAGAACAGGTCCGGAGCTGAAATCAGGTCGACCGCGGCATAGGCGCGGCTCTGGGCTTCGGTCACGGTTGCGCCGCGGGCCGTGACATTGAGCACGCGTCCGCCACTTGCAACCAGCTTGCCGTCAGCCAGCGCGGTGCCGGCGTGGAAGACCTTGGCTCCGCTGGCTTCGGCCGCTTCGATGCCTGAGATGTGGCCGCCCTTCTTTGGCGTGCCCGGATAACCCGCTGCCGCCATCACCACGGTCAGCGCGGTTTCGGGTGAAAGCCGGGGCGGCGGGATCGTGCCGAGCCGCCCTTCTGCGCAGGCCAGCAGCAGTTCGACCAGGTCTTCTTCCAGCCGCAGCATCAGCACCTGGCACTCGGGGTCGCCGAAGCGGGCGTTGTATTCGATCAGTTGGACGCCGCTCTTGGTCAGCATCAGTCCGGCATAGAGCACGCCGGAATAGGGCGTGCCTTCACTGGCCATGGCCCGCACGGTCGGCACCACGATCCGCTCGAGCGCCTCGCCGGTCAGCAACGGGGTCAGCACCGGAGCCGGGCTATAAGCGCCCATCCCGCCAGTGTTGGGGCCGGTATCGCCATCGCCAACCCGCTTGTGATCCTGCGCCGAGCCGAGCGGGACGACGGTCTGCCCGTCGGTCAGGGCAAAGAAACTGGCTTCCTCGCCTTCCAGGAATTCCTCGATTACCGCTTCCGCGCCGGCCGCTCCGAACTTGCCGGAGAAGATCTCGCGCACGGCCTCCTCGGCCTCGGCCATGGTCATGGCGACGGTCACGCCCTTGCCAGCGGCCAGGCCATCGGCCTTCACCACCACTGGCGCGCCGAACTTGGCGAGGGCGGCCAGCCCTTCGCCCGCGCTGCGGACCCGTTCGAACCCTGCCGTAGGGATGTTGTGGCGCGCGCAAAGCTCCTTGGTGAAGGCCTTGGAGCCTTCAAGTTGGGCTGCCGCCTGGCTGGGGCCGAATACCGGAATGCCTTCGGCTCGCAGGCTATCGGTCAGACCATCGACCAGCGGCGCTTCCGGGCCAACCACGACGAGCCCGATCGACTGGGCGGCGCAGAAAGCCAGGACCGCCGCATGATCGGTCGCGTCGAGCGAGACCAGTTCCGCATTTTGGGCGATCCCGGGGTTGCCAGGCGCGGCGAACAGCTTTGTCAGGCGGGGGGATTGTGCCAGCTTCCACGCCAGCGCATGTTCGCGCCCGCCCGATCCCAACAGCAGGATGTTCATGCCCGGTCCTTATCACGAAGACGATGACGAAGCCGGGCTGGTAGCGAAGGACGCCGCCGGGGACAACGCCGCTGCCCTCTCGGTCAGCGAAATATCTGCTGCGCTGAAGCGCGTGGTCGAGGACCGGTTCGGCTTCGTGCGGATCCGGGGCGAGCTTTCGGGGGTCAAGCGCGCGGCCTCGGGCCATCTCTATCTTTCGCTCAAGGATGAGAACGCGCGGATCGACGGGATCATGTGGCGCGGCAATGCCGGGCGATTGGGCTTCAACCCGGAAGACGGGATCGAGGTAATCGTCACCGGCAAGCTGACCACCTATCCCGGCCGTTCGAATTATCAGGTCGTGATCGACCGGATGGAGATCGCTGGCGAAGGTGCGCTGCTGGCGCTGCTGGCCAAGACCAAGGCCCGGCTTGAAGCCGAAGGACTGTTCGATCCTGCGCGCAAGCGCCGCCTGCCGTTCCTGCCGCGCGTGATCGGCGTGGTGACATCGCCGACGGGGGCGGTAATCCGCGACATCCTTCACCGGCTGGCGGATCGGTTCCCGGTTCACGTGCTGGTCTGGCCGGTGCTGGTCCAGGGCCAGGGCGCAGCCGAGCAGGTGGCGGCGGCGGTGCGCGGCTTCGGAGCGCTGGAAGTGGGCGGGCCGGTGCCAAGGCCGGACCTCGTCATCGTCGCGCGCGGCGGCGGTTCGATCGAAGACCTGTGGTGCTTCAACGAGGAAGTCGTGGTCCGCGCGGTCGCGGCTTGCCCGATCCCGGTAATCTCTGCGGTTGGCCACGAAACCGATACCACCCTGGTCGATTTCGCATCCGATCTGCGCGCGCCGACGCCGACCGCCGCGGCCGAAATCGCCGTCCCGGTGCGCGAGGAGCTGGCGCAGCAACTGGCCGAGCTGGGTCTGCGCAAGCGCCGCGCGGTAAACCGCCCGTTGCAGCTGGGCCGCGAGCGGCTGCTCGCCCGGGCAGAGCGCTTGCCCAAGCCGCAGGCCCTGTTCAGCCCGCATGCCCAGCGGCTTGACCAGGCCGCCGAACGGCTACGCCGGGCCCTGGTCGATCGCACGCACCTGGCCCGCAATGCCTTCGAACGGTCGGGCAGCCGGCTCTCGCTGCCCTTGCTCTCCGCCCGGCTGGATCGCGCGCAGGAGCGGCTGGCTGGCCTGGCCCGCCTGCATGCCTCGCTCAACCCCGATGCCGTGCTGCAACGTGGCTATGTCCGGGTGACCGGGGCCGATGGTGCCACGCTGACCAGCCGCGCTGCCGCGGCCGATGAAGCGCTGCTGTCGCTCCATTTCCGCGACGGCGAGCTGAAGGTTGTGTCGGGCGATGCCCCCGCGCCAACTGCGCCCAGCCGTGCCCGCCCCGCGCCAAGACCCGCGCCGCCCGAGCAGGGGAAATTGCTCTAGCCGCGCCAACAGGTTAAACTGCCCTCATGTTGATGTCCTCTTCCGATCGACCCGCCATGCTGTTCTACCAGGCCAATGGCTTCAGGGTGCTGAGCCCGGGCAAGCACGTCGTCTGCGCGGCTACTGGCGATGCCATCGCGCTCGAAACGCTGCGCTATTGGAGCGTTGAGCGCCAGGAAGCCTACGTTTCGCCCGAAGTCGCCACGCGCCACCTCCTGGGACAGCGCTGAGGCGGCGCGGCGATGGAC
>JBEGOD010000066.1:0-24648 GCA_041182185.1 Pseudomonadota bacterium | reverse complement strand
TCGCGTGGGAGCGCTGACATGGTCCAGGGCTCGGGATCGGAGGGCTGTTCGACGAGCCGCGCCCAGTCGACCGTGCGGCCATCAAGCCGTGGCGGCGTTCCGGTCTTGAGCCGGGCCATCGGCAGCTCGGCCTCGCGGAGCTGCGCCGCCAGCCGTTGGGCAGAGGCTTCACCGATCCTGCCGCCGACCAGCCGCTCTTCACCCCGGAACAACACGCCGCCCAGGAATGTGCCCGTGCAGAGCACCACGGCCCGAGCTGCCAGCGCGGTGCCATCACCCAGTTCAATCCCTGTCACCCGTCCGCCACCGAGCCGGAGTGCGGCCGCTTCGCCCTGCACGAGTGTCAGGGCACCCTGCCGGCCAAGCAGGTGCTGGACCGCAGCCTTGAACCGCTTGCGATCAGCCTGGACGCGCGGGCCTTGCACGGCACTACCCTTGGAGCGGTTGAGCATCCGATAGTGAATCGCCCCGGCATCCGCTGCGCGGGCGATGATCCCATCGCAGGCATCGACCTCGCGCACCAAGTGGCCTTTGCCCAAGCCACCAATCGCCGGATTGCAGCTCATCGCGCCAATTGCAGCGAGATCGAAACTGACCAGCGCGGTGCGCGCGCCCATCCGCGCCGCAGCCGCTGCCGCTTCGACCCCGGCGTGCCCGCCGCCCACTACGATGATGTCGAACTGGTCCATGCTCGCGTGCGCTTTAGCCGAGCGATGTTTCACGTGGAACAGGTTTTGCGGGCCCGGCTTGACTTACTTGCCGATGCAGAACCGGCCAAACAGCGCATCGAGCATGTCTTCGGTCGTGGTGCGGCCCAGCAGGGCATCGAACGCCACGCGCGTCAGGCGCAGCGATTCGGCAATCAGCAGCGGGTCGGTCTCGTCCTCTGCACCCTGCAAGGCGCGGGCAGCTTCATGCAGCAGATCGTGCTGGCGCTGGTTGAGCGCGGCCTCGCCGGGCTTGGGCATGGCCTGGCGCGCGGTGGTGACCAGATCGTCGATCAGGCGATCGATCCCTTCGCCACTGACCGCCGAAATATGGTGGCGGGCCTGGCGCTTTGCCGGGATACCCGCCCGGTCGCTCTGCGCCGCAATTTCCCAGGCCCCCACAGGCCCCTGCCCCTCGGGTCCAAGCCAGAGGACCAGATCGGCGCGGTCAAGCGCCTCAAGCGCGCGCTCGATCCCGATCGCCTCCACCACGTCATCGGTCGCATCGTGCAGACCGGCGGTATCGGCAAACAGGAACGGAATGCCCGAATAGCCAACCGGGCGAGTCAGGACATCGCGGGTGGTTCCGGCGATAGGGGTGGCAATGGCCGCATCTGATTGAACCAAAGTATTGAAAAGGGTACTTTTTCCAGCGTTCGGCGGTCCGGCAATCACCACCCTGAAGCCTTCGCGCAGGGCTTCTGCGCGGGGCCGGTTCAGCCAGGTGACCAGCTCCGCCCGCAGCCTGTCGATCCGTTGCAGGAAATCGGCTGGCAGCGTGGCAACATCATCCTCGTCCGCGAAATCGAGCACGGCTTCGACCGCCGCCGACAAGCCAAGCAGCCGCTCACGCCACTGCTCGACCTGACGTGAAAAGGCCCCGCCCGCCATGGCCAGGGCCGACTGCCGCTGCAGCTCAGTTTCGGCGCAGAGCAGATCGGCCAGCCCTTCGGCCTCGGCCAGGTCAATCCGGCCGTTGGCAAAGGCCCGGCGCGTGAACTCGCCCGGCTCAGCCTCCCTCAGCCCGGGAACCGCCGCCAGGGCTGTAGCGACCGCCGCCACGACCGCGCGGCCGCCATGCAGGTGCAATTCGGCCGTATCCTCACCCGTCGCGGTATTGGGTCCAGGAAGCCACAGCACCAGCGCCCGGTCGAGCAGGCCTCCGGCAGAATCGCGCAAGGTTGCCGTCACCGCGCGACGCTCGGGCGGGATCCGACCTGCCAGCGCGTGCAACGCCGCGCCAGCCGCAGTTCCGCTGACCCGCACTACCGCAATCGCGGCCGGCGGCGCACCGCTGGACAGGGCGTAGATGGTGTCAGCCATGGTCGGTCAGTTGAACCTTGCGGCAGGCCTAGTCGTCGGACTTCTTCTTGGTTCCAGCGGCAAAGGCAGCACCGTTCTCGACGAATTGCTGGAACAGCTTGAGGCCCATCTGGCCCATCGGCGCGATGTTCTTGGCAATGTCCTGGATCTGCTCGACGTTGCCGGCACCCTTCATGGCCTTGGCAATCGCCTCGACATAAAACTGGTTGGCCTTGCCGACATCGGGCAAGCCCAGGAACGTCCGGGCCTCTTCCGGGCTACAGTCGATCTCGACATTGATCTTCATCGTGGTCTCCTTGCCCTTGGTCCCAGTTCCGGTCATCAAGCTGGCACAGGGCCTTGGCAAAGTCCATCCGGCCGACATATTGGCAGAAACGTCCTACTCCCCACCACCACTCGCGGAGCATCCCATGGCCACCAACACCCAGTTTCCCGCCTATGACGGCAGTGCGCAGATCCCAGCCTATGTCGCCCGGCCGGCCGGCACGCCCAAGGCCGCCATCATCGTCATCCCGGAAATCTTCGGGGTGAACCCAGGGATCCAGCAGAAGTGCGATACCTGGGCCAGCGAAGGCTATCTGGCCCTCGCCCCTGACATCTTCTGGCGCTTTGCCCCCGGCATCGAGCTTGATCCCGACGTGCCGGAACAGCTGCAGGAAGCCTTCGGCTATTTCGGCCAGTACGATCCGGACCTGGGCGTCCAGGACATCGAAGCGGCGATCCGCCACCTGCGCGGCGCCGAAGGCGTAAACAAGGTCGGGCTGGTCGGTTACTGCCTGGGTGGGCGGATGGCCTACATGGCGGCCGCGCGGACCGATATCGACGCTTCGGTGGGCTATTACGGCGTGATGATCGACCAGATGCTGGGTGAGAGCCACGCCATCGCCAATCCGCTGATGCTGCACATCCCCACCGCCGACCACTTTGTCGGCCCCGATGCACAGGCCGCAATCCACGCCGGGCTTGATGCCCATCCCAAGGTGACGCTGTACGACTACGCAGGGCTCGACCACGGCTTTGCCGCGGAAATGGGCGACCGCCGCGACGAAGCCGGCGCGCAGCTCGCCGACGAGCGGACCCGCGCGTTCCTGGCGGCGAACCTGGTCTAAGCTGGCCTAGCCTGAGCTGTAACTGCCAATTGCCTGGAAGATCCGCGCGATCGCAGCGCGGTCTTCCTCCGGCACTTCCAGGCGCCAGATCTCGAACAACAGGACGACGCGGCGCTGCGATCCGTCGTTCTTGGCCTCGTGCTCGATCGAATCGTCGAAGATCAGCGGCACACCCGGCTCCCAGGTACGGGTATCGCTGCCGACGCGCAGCCAGCATAGCGGCGCGGTCTGAATCGGAATATGGCAGATCAGCCGCGTGTTGAGCATGCCGCAGTGCGGCTTGATATGGGTGCCGGGTAGCAGACTGGACCAATGGGCATTGGGCGAGCGACCGGGAATCATTGGCAGCGGCGCCAGTTCGAGCGCGGCCATGGTCGCTGGGCAACGCACGGCATTTTCCTCGACCACCGCCCCGTCGCGCCAGAAGTAGAGGGCTGACCAATCGCGCCGCTCAAGCAGGTGATTGGCCGGTGCCGGGCGATCCGGATTATGCCGAACATAGGGATCGAAGCCCTCATCCCCGCTGGCGATCACTGCGGCGAGCTCATGCTGCATGTCCGCAACCCGGCCCAGCATCCCCTCAAGCCAGGGAAACTGGGCGGGATCGTAAAAGCGCCGCTGCGGCAAGCCAGGGTAATAGAACATGGTCGGCTGCTGTAGGTAGACCTGCCGCTGGCCGGTCAGCAGGTCCACCGCCTCGCGCATGGCCGGGCTGAGCTCGTCACCGATCGCGCCGAGCAGATGCCCGGTAAAGTCATCGCTGGCGCTGGTCAGGTAAGCCCGGGCGTGAGCCTCAAGCTGCGCCAGCTCGGGCGGGACGCGGCCGTCGAAGGCCATCTGCGCCTGGGCGGTGCGGTAGAAGCTGATCGCGGCGCGGGCATCGCCGGCCCGTTCGCGCAGCAGGCCCTTGAGTAGCAATGCCCCGACATCGCGGGTGGCGCGCACCAGTTGGCGGTCGATCGCCGCCTCGGCAGCATCGCTGTGGCCCAGTGCCAGCTCGGCATTGGCGAGGGCCGGCCAAGGGAAATCCGCTGGCGGGGAGCCTTCGGCAACTTCGCGCAGCAGCCGCGCTGCCTGGGCATGGTTACGGGCGGCGAGGGCCTGCATGCCCTGGGCAATGATGGTGCGGCTCTCGCTTGTCATGCCCAAGGCTTAGGGCAGACTGGAACTTTGGTGCAAGTCGCGGCATTGTTCGGCGGATTCAGCACGAGAAGGAGGTCTGCCCATGTCGATTCACCCCGGTATCGTCGCCTGGCACGCCTATATGGCCAGCGGCGGCGATCCCGAGCTGCTCTCCGCCCAACTGGCCGACGATGCGGTGTTCCACTCGCCGGTCGTGCACAGTCCGCAGCAGGGCAAGGCGAAGGTGATGATGTACCTGCTGAGCGCGGCCAAGGTGCTGGGCAATGACAGCTTCACCTATGTCCGCGAGATCGTTCAGGGCAACGATGCCCTGCTGGAGTTCACCTGCGAGATCGACGGGACCCATGTCAACGGGATCGACCTGATCCGCTTTAACGATGCCGGAAAGATCATCGATTTCAAGGTGATGGTTCGCCCGGTCAAGGCGGTCAACAAGCTCTGGGAGATGATGGCCGCCCAGCTGCAGGCGGCGGGATAACCCCAACCGCCCGCACGCTGGCCTTACTGGTTCATCGTCGCGAAGAAGTCTTCGTTGGTCTTGGAATCCTTCATCTTGTCGAGGAGGAATTCCATCGCGTCGATCGTGCCCATCTGCATCAGGATGCGGCGCAGGACCCACATCTTGCTGAGCTTGTCCTTGCCGACCAGCAGCTCTTCCTTGCGGGTGCCGGACTTGCCGACATCGAGCGCCGGGAAGATCCGCTTGTCCGCGACCTTGCGATCGAGCACGATTTCCGAGTTGCCGGTGCCCTTGAACTCTTCGAAGATCACTTCGTCCATCCGGCTGCCGGTATCGATCAGGGCGGTGGCGATGATCGAGAGTGAACCACCTTCCTCGATGTTACGGGCTGCACCGAAGAAGCGCTTGGGGCGCTGCAGGGCGTTGGCATCGACACCGCCGGTCAGCACCTTGCCCGAACTGGGCACCACGGTGTTGTAGGCGCGGCCGAGGCGGGTAATCGAGTCGAGCAGGATCACCACGTCGCGCTTGTGTTCGACCAGGCGCTTGGCCTTCTCGATCACCATTTCGGCAACCTGGACGTGGCGGGTGGCGGGTTCGTCGAAGGTCGAGGAGATCACCTCACCCTTCACGCTCCGCTGCATGTCGGTGACTTCCTCAGGCCGTTCGTCGACCAGCAGGACCAGCAGGAACACCTCGGGGTGATTGTCGGTGATCGCCTTGGCGATATTCTGCAGCAGCACGGTCTTGCCGGTGCGCGGCGGGGCAACGATCAGGGCGCGCTGGCCCTTGCCCTGCGGGCTGATGATGTCGATCACCCGGGCCGACTTGTCCTTGACCGTCGGATCGACCGTATCGAGGTTCAGCCGCTCATCGGGATAAAGCGGGGTCAGGTTATCGAAGTTGACCCGGTGGCGCACCGCTTCAGGATCGTCGAAGTTGACGCTGATCAGCTTGGTGATCGCGAAATAGCGTTCGCCATCCTTGGGCGCGCGGACTTCGCCTTCCACGGTATCACCGGTGCGCAGGCCCCATTTGCGGACCTGGTTGGGCGAGACGTAAATATCGTCGGGACCGGCCAGGTAATTGGCTTCCGGGCTGCGCAGGAAACCGAACCCGTCGGTCATTACTTCGATCGTGCCCTGACCGACGATTTCCTCGCCGTCTTCGGCCAGTTCCTTGAGGATCGCGAACATCAGGTCCTGGCGGCGCATCGTCGATGCGGCTTCAACCTCAAGCTCTTCGGCCATTTCGACCAGCTCGGCGGGGGTTTTCTTCTTGAGTTCTTTAAGATGCATTATCGTTGTATTTCCGAATTTTGCAGCGGAATGGAGCCGCTGCGAAGGCTGTGCTGGCCGGTCGATCGAAGGGCTTGGAGAAAGCGGATCGCGGCGCGTCATCAGTGGCGCGCGCCCATGCCGGACTTGGCTCAGATAGGCCTTTGCCGCAGCGCGGTCAACGCCGCAGCGTCAGAACGGTTTGACGATCACCATGATCGCGATCAGCACCGTGGCGATGCCGGGCACCTCGTTGAGCAACCGCAGCCGCTTGCCTTCCAGCCGCCGCTTGCCCTGGGCCAGGTCAGCCGCATAGCCGGCCATCCAGACGTGGTAGGCGCTGAGGATCAGCACCAGCCCCAGCTTGGCATGGAACCAGGGTTGGGCGAATGCGCCGATCGACATGGCCAGCGCGAGGCCCAGCAGCCAGGTGACAGCCATTGCCGGCCACAGGATGATCCGCAGCAGGCGCCGCTCGCGATCGACCCAACGAGCCTCCTCGGGCGAGCCCGGCTCCGCCTCCTGGTGGTAGACGAAGAAGCGCGGCAGCATGAACAGCCCGGCCATCCAGAAAATCACGAAAGTAACGTGGCCGGCCTTGAGCCAGAGGTAGGTCATGCTGAGCACCCATGAAAACATGGCTGGATCATACTAGCGCTTCCACCCGCGCACCAGCGCCAGCAGTTGACCGACATGTTCGACCGGGGTGGTCTGGCCGATGCCGTGACCCAGGTTGAAGACATGCGGGCGATCGGCAAAAGCCTCAAGCACGTGCAGCGCCTGGCGGTCGAGCTCTTCGCCGCCGGCCAGCAGCAGCAACGGATCGAGATTGCCCTGGACCGGCATCCCGGCCGGCAACTCGCGCGCGGCCCACAGCGGATCGATCGTTTCATCAATCCCGATCGCGTCGACCCCGGTTTCGCGGGCATAGGCGGCCAGCTTCTCACCCGCGCCCTTGGGAAAGCCGATCATCGGCACATTCGGGAAACGTGCCTTCACCTGGCGGACAATGGCAGCATTGGGGGCAATTACCCAGCGCTCGAATTCGCTCGGCGCCAGACTGCCCGACCAGGAATCGAACAGCTGTACGGCTTCGGCCCCAGCCTGGATCTGGCCGATCAGGTATTCGACTGTCACGCCGACGATGGCATCGATGATCGCCTGGAAACCAGCGCGGTCACGATAGGCCAGCGCGCGGGTGTCGTGCTGGTCACGGCTGCCCTCACCCGCCACCATGTAAGTCGCGACGGTCCAGGGGCTGCCCGCAAAGCCTAGCAGGGTCTTGTCGGCGGGCAGGGCGGCTTTCACCTGGCGCACGGTCTCGTAGATCGGGCTGAGACGTTCTGGCACGGCGGTCAGGCTGGTCAGCGCGGCATCGAGCAGGCGGGGCGAGAGATGCGGTCCTTCGCCGACCAGGAACTCCAGATCCTGGCCCATGGCATAGGGCACGATCAGGATGTCGGAAAACAGGATTGCGCCATCAAAGCCAAAGCGGCGGATCGGCTGAAGGGTGATTTCGGCCGCGGCTTCGCTGTCATAGACCAGGTTCAGGAACCCGCCCTTGCTGGCTCGCAGCGCGCGGTATTCCGGCAGGTAGCGCCCAGCCTGGCGCATCAGCCAGATCGGCCGCTCAGCCGTGTTCTCGCCAGACAGGGTACGAAGCAGCAAACCGGGCATTTCGTGAGTCCAATCAAAATCTAATTAGATTCTTATAAGGTTTTTGTAGGTTGTTGGCCCTGTGGAAAGCGGGGATTGCGCCCCTTGCCTGAATTGTCCCGGACTGAACAGAGGCTAGCGCGGATGCGAATCCCGGCGGCGGCGCGTCAAGCACGGGTTGTCCCCACTGTCCCCAGCCTGTGGGAATCGTTATCCACCTGTCCACAAACACTGGGCGCAGACGCCGGTAGTGGGCAGCGAATTGCTCCCCGAACTTGTCCCCATGCTTGTGCCGTGGTTTATGCAGGCATCTGTCCACAGGGGTTAGCCCACTACTTCCATGCCGCGCCTGCACCTTCATCTCCTGTCCGATTCCACCGGCGAAACGCTGGAGATGATCGCCAAGGCGGCGCTGGCCCAGTTCGAAGGAGCCGAGGTCAGCCGCCACTTCTGGCCGATGGTCCGCTCACTCCAGCACCTCGACCGGATCATGGGCGATATCGCCGCCAATCCCGGCCTGGTTTTCTTCACCCTGGCCAATGCCGAAATACGCGTCCGGTTGGAAGAGCGGTGCCGCGCGCTTGGCCTGCCGGTGGTGCCAGTGCTCGACCGCGCGGTCGAAGCGCTCGAAGGGGCGCTGGGCCAGCATCCCCACGCCCGCCCGGGCCGGCAACACGCGATGGACGAGGCCTATTTCGCCCGCGTCGATGCGATCCACTACACCATTGCCCATGACGATGGGGTGGCCTGGGAGGACTGGGAGCAGGCCGATATCGTGCTGGCCGGGGTCTCGCGCAGTTCGAAGACGCCAACCTCGATCTATCTTGCCAACCGCGGCTACAAGGTCGCCAATATCCCGATCGTGGTTGAAAGCCCCCCGCCCCAGGCGCTGTTCGGGCTGAAGCATCCACTGGTGGTCGGGTTGACGACCGCGCCCGAACGGCTGGTCCAGGTGCGGCGGAATCGCCTCCTCTCGCTCAACCAGGCGCCCGAGACTGCCTATGTCGATCAGGAACGGGTGACCAGCGAAGTGCAATATGCGCGGCGGATGTTTGCCGATAACGGCTGGCCGGTGATCGACGTGACCCGGCGTTCGATCGAGGAAACTGCTGCTGCGGTGATTAATATCTACAACGAGCGCCACGCCGGGGCGGTGCAGCGATGACCATCCTGGTGCTCGCCTCGCAAAGCGCCTCGCGCCGGGCCATGCTGACCGAGGCCGGCGTACCCTTTACCGCGCGACCCGCCGCAGTCGATGAGCGTGCCATCGAAGCGGAAATGGGCGGCGCTGCGCCGGGCGAGGTGGCCCTGGCACTGGCGCGGGCCAAGGCGCTGGCCGTGGCGCGCAACGAAGCTGAAGCCTGGGTGCTGGGCAGCGATTCGCTGGTCACGGTCGAGGGCCGGCGCTTCGACAAGCCGCGCGGGCGGGCCGAGGCGGCCGAGCACCTGGCCTTCTTCTCGGGAAAGGTGCTGGAACTGCACAGTGCGGCAGCGCTGGCGCGACACGGCCATACCTATTGGGACCATGCCGATGTCGCGCGGCTCAAGGTGCGGCATCTCTCCGACACCTTTATCGACAGCTACCTGGCAGCCGAATGGCCTGCTGTCAGCGGCTGTGTCGGCGTGTTCCGGATCGAGGCGTTGGGCGTGCAATTGTTCGAATCGATCGAGGGCAGCCATTTCACCGTGCTCGGCATGCCGCTGCTACCCGTGCTCGCCGCCCTGCGCGCACGCGGAGTGCTGAAGGCATGAGCAGACCTTACGCCGAGGTGATCGGTGATCCGATCGCGCAATCGAAGAGCCCGGCAATCCACGGCTTCTGGCTGGGACAAGTCGGGATTGCGGCCGAGTACCGGCGCTGTCATGTCACGGCCGATGGACTGGCCAGCTATCTCGCCGAGCGGCGCGGCGATGTCATGTGGCGCGGCTGCAACGTTACCATGCCGCACAAGCAGGCGATCATGCCGCTGCTCGACCGGATCGACCCCGAGGCAGAGCGGATCGGCGCGGTGAACACGGTGGTGCGCGGCGAAGATGGCAGCCTGACCGGCTACAACACCGACGCGCCAGGCTTTCTCGAACCAGTCACCCCGCTGCTGGGGGACGAACCCTATCGCTTCGCTTATGTGATCGGCACTGGCGGCGCGGCGCGAGCGATCATCGATGCACTGTTCCATGCCGAATTCATGATCTGGTCGATCAGCCGAAACCCGGTCAAGGCCAAGGCTGAGTTCGGGCACTACCTGGGCGATGATCCGGAGTTCCTGATCGACCTGACCGAGCTGCCAACCGGCTCGCTGCGTCCCGCAGATCCCGAAGTGTTCAGCCTGATTGTCAACGCTACCCCGCTGGGCATGACCGGTCATCCCCCGCTCGACCTGCCGTGGGGCGGATTCATGGCCAATGCGGTTGCCTATGACATCGTGACATCGCCGGTTGATACAGCCTTCCTCCAGCAGGCGCGCGCGCAGGGGCTGGCCACGATCGACGGGCTGGCCATGCTGATTGGCCAGGCGGCCGCGGCCTTCGAGAAATTCTACGGTGCCGCCGCACCGCGCGCAACCGATGCCGAACTGAGAGAGCTGCTGACCCGATGAGCGACAAACGCCCCTTCATCCTGGGCCTCACTGGCTCGATCGGCATGGGGAAATCTGCTGTTGCCGCGATGCTGCGCGGGCTGGGCGTCCCGGTGTTCGATGCCGATGCGGCCGTGCATGAATTGCAGGGTCCGGGCGGCGCCTGCGTCGGCCCGATCGAGCGCGCCTTTCCCGGCACGACCGGGCCGCAGGGTGTCGACCGGCAGAAACTGGGCGCGGCGGTGTTCGGCAATCTGGACGCACTCAAGCAGCTCGAGCAGATCGTTCACCCCGAAGTAGCTGAAATGCGCCGCGCCTTTTTTGCCGATAATGGCGAAGCGCCATTGATCGTCTTCGATATTCCGCTGCTTTTCGAAAAGACCGGAAATCACGGGCTCGATGCGGTTGCCGTGGTCTCGGCCCCCTATGAGCAGCAGCGTGAGCGCGTGCTCGCCCGGCCGGGCATGACCGAGGAAAAGTTTGCCCAGATCCTGAAGCTCCAGGTTCCCGATGCCGAGAAGCGCGCACGCGCCGACCATGTGATCGATACCGGCACTTCACTGGCCGAAACGCGCCATGCAGTGCAGCAACTGGTCCATCGGATCATTTCGGAGCGAATTTAGCCGATTCGGCCCCTTGCCAGCACCGCAACGCGGGCCGATATCAGTTCAGTAATGCGAGAGATCATATTCGACACCGAGACCACGGGGCTTGATCCCAGGAGCGGTGACCGGCTGGTGGAAATCGGCTGCGTCGAGATGGTCAACCGGGTCACCACCGGCGCAACTTTCCACTGCTATCTCAATCCTGACCGCGACATGCCCGGCGCCGCCGAAGCGGTCCACGGCCTGTCCGCGACTTTCCTGTCCGACAAGCCGCGCTTCCATGAAAAGGCTGCCGAGTTCCTGGAATTCATCGGTGATTCGATGCTGGTTGCGCACAATGCCGGCTTCGATTTTGGCTTCGTGAACATGGAGCTGGAAAAGTGCGGGCTCGATCCGTTGGGGCGCGAGCGGATGATCGATACGGTTGCGCTCGCCCGGATCCGTCACCCCGGGGCCAAGAACTCGCTCGACGCGCTCTGCACCCGTTATGGCATCGACCGCAGCCACCGCACGCTGCATGGCGCGCTGCTTGACGCCGAACTGCTGGCGCAGGTCTATGTCGAGCTGACCGGTGGCCGGCAGATCGGACTGGAACTTGCCGCCGCGGCAGTCGGTGCCGACCTGGCTGAGCCGGTGGCCCGGATCCAGCGCGAACGGCCATTCCGCGCAGCCCGCCCGCACGCACCCAGCGAGGATGAACTTGCTGCCCACACCCAGTTTCTCGACACGCTCAAGGAGCCGCTCTGGCGAACGTGAGCAGGTCGGGCACTTACGGAGGAGAAGTCTTATGGATATCCGCGTTTCCGGCCACCAGATCGATACCGGTGAGGCACTTCAGGCCCATGCTCAGGAACGGCTGTCCGGGATTGTTGGGAAGTACTTCTCACGCGCAATCTCTTCCACCATCACCTTCAACCGCGCGCCCGCCGGAGCTTTCCGTGCCGATATCGTCACCCATGTGATGCAGGGGCTGGTGCTGAAGGGTGCCGCGATTGCCCAGGATGCCCATGTCGCCTTCGACCAGGCAGCGGAGAAGATCGACAAGCAGCTGCGCCGCTACAAGCGGCGGCTCAAGGACCGGCATGAGGAAGCGGCCCACGCCATGAAGGCCGAGGAGGCGGCCTATACCGTGTTCGTCGAGCCCGATGCCGAGATCGAGGAGGTCACGATCGATGCCCCGGTGGTGATCGCCGAGACCCGGGTCGACGTGCCTGAGGCGACCGTATCCGACGCGGTGATGATGCTTGACCTGCGCAACACCAATGCGCTGCTGTTCAAGAATGCCGGAACGGGCAAGCACAACATGGTTTACCGCCGGGGGGATGGCTCGATCGGATGGGTTGAACCTTCGTAGCCAAGGGGCTATGGGCCGCCGCATCCTTTGGTGAGGGTGAGGGGTGATGGTGCGGATAGCGATTCCGCCGCCCTTGCCCTTTGGCCCTGCCAAACCCACCCGCGTTTCGGACATATCCCATTGCCATGACCGGACTTTTCACGCTCTCGCCTGATGCTGTCGGCACTGTTGCCGCCAGCAGCAAGCAGGCCATTCTCGAGCAACTGTCGCAGCGATTCGCCGCAGTCTACGGGCTTGATCCGGTGATCGTGCTCGAACGGATCGAGGAGCGCGAGCGGCTCGGCAGCACCGGCTTCGGCCGCGGTGTGGCCATCCCGCATGCGCGCCTGCCTGGCCTGGCCCGGCCGGTCGCGGTGTTTCTGCGGCTTGAGGCGCCGGTCGCCTTCGATGCCGCCGATGGCATGCCGGTTGGACTGGTGTTCGGCCTGCTTTCCCCGGAATCGGCCGGTGCCGCGCACCTCCACGCCCTGGCTGCGATCAGCCGGATGATGCGCGACGAGACCATGCACACGGCCCTGGCCGAAGCGCCCGGGGCTGAGGCGCTTTACGCGCTGCTCGCCAATGTCATCGATCGCGACGCCGCCTGAGGCCGCGCCCAGCGGCGCAGCCCTGCATTGGCGCGCGCTGGAAAGCCTCTATGCCTCCGCGCCAGTCAACCGCCTGTTCGATTCCGAACTGACCGTTACCGGCGAAGGCGCGGCGCGGATCGCCTTCATGGTCGATGAGCGCTGCTTCCATGCCGCCGGTGCGGCGCATGGCACGATCTATTTCAAGATGCTCGACGATGCGGCCTTCTATGCCGCCAATACGCTGGTCACGGATCGTTTCCTGCTGACCACGGCCTTCAACCTGCACTTCACCAAGCCGGTTCGCGCCGGGCGGGTCGTGGCGGAAGGGCGCTGGATTTCGGGCCGCAAGCGCGTGCTCGTCGCCGAAAGCCGGTTGGTAGATGCCGAGGGCGAGGAGATCGGTCGCGGTACTGGCACCTTCATGCGCAGCCGGATCGCGCTGTCCGGCCTGCCCGGCTATGTCGCCGGGCGCAATTCGGCCGCAGCAGGCTGAGCGGCGAGCCCCGCCTTCCCGCACACCTTGAGGTGGGAGCGTTGATCCGCCAGGCTGGGGCCGAGGGCGGCTCTGCCAGCGTGCTGCAAAAAGGTGAACGCGATGCCGGGACAATCCTTGTCGTCCTGACTGAACGCGGCACCAATGCCCGCGTCTATGAACGCATGCCGCAGGCTGACGGGACCCGGGACTGGGCGTTGTCGCGCAGGGAAAACCCGGAAATCCGCGGTGAACTTGATGAATGGCTGGCGCGGCGGGGGAGTCAGGACCCCGACCTGTGGATTGTTGAACTGGATATCGCGAATGGTGAACGGTTCATCGGAATAACCCGAACACCAGATTGACTTTGCTGCACTGCGGAAAGAAGGGGCCGGACCTTTGTTTGTGCGCAGGCGGCGCGAAGGGCGTTTAGGCCATTCACGCTAGCACGCAGACGGGGGACAACCGGCAGGTTTTCCGGCCGGGGGCAGTCCGATCCAGGTCTTTCCGCTCCCGTCCCATCCTGCGCCAGGTGCGTCCACCGCCCAATAAGACGGACGAATGCGCCGCATTCTTAACAGTACCAAGCTTAATCGCGCCAGCGCTCTTGCTGTCGCGGCAAGCGCGATGATGATCATTGCCAGCGCCGACGGTTCGGGCGCAGCAGCGGAGAGCCGGGCTCCCGTTGCGATCCAGACGGAACCAACCATCCCCACCATCTCCGAGCCGGTAATCCAGCCGCTGCCCCAGGCAGATGCGCAGACTGATGGTCTCGCGCTCGAAGCCGAGGCGCCGCGTGCGGTCAGCCTGGCCGAACTGGTGATGCTCCAGCCGCAGCCGGCCGAGCTCTCGCGTGAGCTCAACTGCCTGGCCGCCGCGATCTATCACGAAGCCAAGGGCGAATCGCTCGCCGGCCAGCTTGCAGTTGGCCGGGTGATCGTTGCCCGGTCCAAGTCGGGCCGCTTCCCGGATTCCTATTGCGGTGTGGTCTTCCAGCCCTCGCAGTTCTCATTCGTGCGGGGCAACGGTCTGCCGACCGGACCGCGCACCGCGCGCCAGTGGAAGAATGCCGTGGCCGTTGCCCAGATCGCCCATGAAGGCACCTGGCGCAGCCCGGTGGAAGGCGCACTGTTCTTCCATGCGGCTTATGTCAGTCCGGGCTGGCGCCTGACCCGCATGGCGCGGGTCGATAACCACGTGTTCTATCGCTGATTTGTTGTCCGCGCTCACGCGCGGGCCGGTGGTGCAAGCCATGCCGGATGGCATGGCACACATCTCAATTCGGCCGGATCTCGATCCAGACGGGAGCATGATCGCTGGCCTTTTCGCGGCCGCGATGTTCCTTGTCGACGCCGCAGGCCATCAATCGGTCTGCCAGTTCCGGGGACAGCAACGCGTGATCGATCCGGAACCCGTGATCGCGCTGCCAGGCGCCGGCCTGGTAATCCCAGTACGTCCAGACCCCGCCGGCCGGGTTGTGGGTGGCAAGCGCATCAGTCCAGCCATCGGCCAGCAGCCGCATATAGGCATCGCGCGATGCAGGCTGCATTAGCGCATCGTCGGCCATGGCGGCCGGGGCCCAGATATCGCGGTCGGTCGGGATGACGTTGTAATCGCCCAGCACCACGGCGGGGACTTCCTCGGCCATGATCGCCTGCATTCGGGCGCGCAGCCGCTCCATCCAAGCCAGCTTGTAATCGAATTTCGGGCCGGGCTGGGGATTGCCGTTGGGCAGGTAGATATTGACGATCCGGGTCTCGAACACCTCGACCTCAAGGTAGCGCGCATGGTCATCTTCCGGATCGCCGGGCAGGCCCTGCTGGATCACCTGCGGAGTCGTGCCATCGGCCAGCACGGCCACGCCGTTGAAGCTCTTCTGCCCATGCCAGACTGCGTGATAGCCGATCTTCTCGAACTCGGCGGCCGGGAAACCTTCGTCCTGTGTCTTGATCTCCTGCAGGCAAGCTACGGCTGGACGGGTTTCTTCCAGCCATTCGAGCAGCCGCGGCAGACGGGCCTTGATCCCATTGATGTTAAATGAAGCGATCCGCATTCAGGATTCAGACGGCGAAGCTTGAGCCGCAGCCGCAGCCAGCAGCGGCGAGCGGATTCTCGACCTTGAAGGCCGAGCCGCCCAGCGAGTCCACAAAGTCGACCACGCTTCCGGCAACCAGGTCCAGACTGATGGGATCGATCACCAGCTTCACGCCGTCGGTCTCGACCACCAGGTCATCGTCATCGATGCTGTCGGCCAGGCCGAAGCGGTACTGGAAGCCGGAACAGCCGCCGCCCTCCACTGCGAGACGCAGCGCGGCGGGCTTGCCCTGCTTCTCGGCAATCAGGGCAATGCGCGCGGCAGCCGAAGGGCTGAGAGTCATGGTCAGAGCATCCATGCCCCCGATGTAGGCCGCGCGGGCGATACCCGCAAGGTCGGCGGCAGTCTCAGGCGCTCTGGATATAGCTGCGCATGGCCTGGGCTTCGGATTCGATTCGCTCGATCCGGTACTTCACCAGATCGCCGATCGAAACGAAGCCGACCATCGCCCCGCCGCGCACGACCGGCAGGTGGCGAATCCGGCGGCGCGTCATCAGCCCCAGCGCCTCGAGCACTTCGGTCTGCGGATCGACCGAGATCACCGGCGCGGTCATCACTGCGCCGACCGGGCCGTCGAGCATGGCCGGTCCGTTCTGGGCCAGGCCATAGACCACATCGCGTTCCGAGAAGATTCCGGCGATTGCGCCTTCCTGCATCACCGGCAGGGCGCCGATCCGTTTTTCGGCCAGCAAGGCAACGGCCTCGCGCACGCTGGCGGCGGCATCGATGGAAATAATGGGGCCGCTGCGGCCCTCGATCAGGCGGGCAATAGTCATGGCATACTCCCCTCTATGACGGAAGAATGACACGAAGCGAGCACATTGGCGAGTCCGGGACTAACGTCCACTTGCACGGCGCGACCGGTAGGCGCAATGGCGGCGGCGATGACCCGTTCTCCGCTCGAAAATCCTGAAATCGCCGCAATCGCCTGGTCGCGCTACAAGCGGCTGCTCAAGCGCTGGAGCCTGGTGACCCTGGCGGTTTGCGTCGTGCTGATCGCCTACCTTGCCTGGGAATTTGGCCTGCCCTCGATCCACCTCTACATCGCCAGCGTGCTGGGGATCGCCGGGGTGATCATGCTGACCGTGGCGCTGATGGCGCTGCTGTTCCTGTCCAGCGGGACCGGGCATGACGAATCGATCGACGACCGAAAATAAGGTCAGACGGGGGGATTGAGCCGGAATTCCTCGACCGGCGTGCCGCCGATCAGGTGTTCCTGGACGATCCGTTCAAGCACTTGCGGTGTGCAGGAGTGATACCAGGTCGGCCCCGGCCAGACCACGGCCACCGGCCCGGCGGCGCAGACCCGCAGGCAACCAACCTTGTTGCGCAGCACCCCGGTGTGGCCGCCCAGCCCAAGTTCGCCCAGCCGCTTCTTCAGGAAGACCCAGGCCTCATGCCCCTTGGCCCGGTCACAGCACTTGGGCTCTTCCGGATCGGCGCAGAGGAAGATCTGCCAGCGCGTATCGAACCCGCCCAGCCGCGCGAGCGTGCGTTCGGCAGTGTCGATTTCGGCAGAAGCGGGTGCGGAACCGGGCAGGGCCTTCAGCCCTTCTTGCCCACGATCCGGGCGATCTCGGCGGCAACCATCCGTTCGACCAGCGGCGGCAGGTTCTTGTCGAGCCATTGGGCCAGGGCGGGCCGCAGCAGTTCGCGGGTCAACCCTTCGAGCGAGGTTTCGCCGGAGCGGACGATCTGCGGCGCGGCACCGGGTTCGGCCAGCATGGCTAGCGCGGCCAGCGATTCGCGCATCGAGCTGGTGCGTTCTTCGGGCAGCAGCGGTGCCTCTTCGGCTTCGTCGACCAGTTCGGCGGCGGCATCGAGTTCGAACACGTCGTCCTCACCCTCGGCGTCGTCGTTGCTGGCGGACTTGCGCCCGCGCTCTTCGCGATCCTTGCGTTCAACTTCGGCGCCGACGCGATTGTCGCGCGCGATCACCTTCTTGATCGAATCGAGGATCTCCTCAACCGAAGGTTCACCTGCCTGGCGCATTGCTTGGCCCCCATTTGTCCCGTGCCGGGACAGAATCACCTCGGGGTTACTGACCCGTCCTGGGGCTTGGTGTCAACGGTGCGCGTCGATTGCGGCTTGGGTGACGGGTCTGTGGCCCAATCAAAGATGTTGCCCGAAACGCGCTCATAGTTGGCTTCGGGATCGTAAAGCGCCCCGCCATCAAGCGCGAGATCGCGTGCTTCGGCCTTGCCCATCGCGGCGAGCAGATTGAAGCCTGTCACATAGCCGTTGCGTTCTGCCGTAGCGAGTTGGACCTGCGCGCTTAGCAGCTCCTGCTCGGCGTTGAGGATGTCGAGAATAGTACGGTTGCCCACGGTATTCTCAGCCCGCACGCCTTCTAGGCTCAGCTCGGCAGCGGCCACAGCAGCCTTGTTGGCGGCGATGATTTCGTTCGCGGCTTGATACTGGGCATAGGCGGCGCGAACATTCGCGATCACGGCGCGTTCGGTGGCAATCTGCTGCTCCAGCAGCGCTCCCTCGCGGGCCTGGGCCTGCCGCTTCTGAGCGGCCGGCAGGCCGCCCTGGAAAATCGGGAGTGTAGCGCGCACCCCGACCTGCGCGGTCGTGTCGGTCTGCGGCAGAGTTGCCGAGATCGGGCCGCCCAGTGTTCCGTAATAATTGGTGTAGTTGCCATTGGCGAAGAGGCTCACCGAAGGCAGGCGGCTGGAACCGGCGGCCTTGGTATCGAACCGGGCAGCCTGGGCCCGCTCACGTGCCGCACTGAGATCAGGGTTGTGATCCAGCGCATAAGCGACCGCACCGTCTGGATCAGCCGGCAGTCCAGCCAGCACCGGCGGCGTTTCCAGCTTGCCGGGTGCCTTGCCGATCACCTGGATATACCGTTCGCGCGCCGCCAGCAGATTGGCCTCGGCCCCGCGAGTCTGGCCGCGAGCGACTGCCAGGCGCGACTCGGATTGGGCGACATCGGTGCGGGTCAGGTCGCCGATCTCGAACCGGTCACGCGTGGCTTGGAGGTTTACCTCGAGCCGCTGGACGTTCTGTCGATTCAGCCCGACGACAGCCTCATTCAGGATTACATCCATGTAGGTCGCGACGACCTGGCTGAAGACGCCACTTTCAGCTGCACGCAGGTCCTGCTGGCCCGCCTCGACCCTGGTCTTGGCAGCCTTGATCGAATTCTTGATCGCCCCGCCCGCATAAACCGGCATACCCAGGTTGGCCTGGGTCTGCAGCGCGCGCTCGGGCGCAGTGAAGCTGGACTGACTCTGCTTCACGAATTCGACGTAGTTCGCGGTGCCGGTCAGCGAAGGCAGGCTTGCAGCCTTGGCGATCGGAACCCCTTCGTCGACTGCGCGCTGCTGGGCGCGGGCAGCCTGCAGGCTGGGATTGGTGTTATAGGCCATGACCAGCGCCTCGCGCAGGTCGTCGGCCATGGCTGGTACTGCTGCCAGCCCGATTCCTGCCAGCAGGATTGCCCGCCCAAGCCGTTTGGCCATGCTTAGAAGCTCCACCGTTTCGGTGCGGCAAATTCGGCCAGCACCGGAATTCCCATCTCGGCCAGCGGCAGCAGCGCCACGGTCCCGGTGGCCTTGCGGCCGGTTGCCAGGCGCGTCACCCCGCGTTCGACCAGGCCCGTTACCAGTCGACCAGCGTCTTCGAGCCGCGCGGCGAGGCCATCGGGCAATTGTTCGATCGCACCATCGATCAGGATCAGGCTGTAGCTGCCCCCGCTCTTTCCCAAGCCCTTGCCGGCGGCGGCATCGGCGGCGCTGACCGTAGTGACCTTGGCGACCAGGCCTTCGAGCAACGCGGCCAGATAGCCGCTGCCGCAGGAGACCAGCAGCACCTTGTCATCGGCCTGAAGCCCGGCCTCGATCAGCATCCGGCCGTGGAACAGCGGTGCCGCCAGGGCATGGCCATCGCCCAGCGGAATGGCGCGGTCGATATAGGCGTGGGCGCGGGCGGGGGCGGGCACATGATCTTCGCGCGCAACGCGGGCAAAGGCTTCGAGCACGGCAGGATCGTTGACCCCGCTGGTGCGAAGCTGGCTGTCGATCATCGCGCGGCGGGCGGCGGCAAGGTCAGTGCCCGGGCGCTCGGCAGTAATAGTCATGAATCAACCCTTCTCCACGGGCTGTATTGCATAAATAACACAGCGCCGCAATCGCCTTGCTTCTAGGCGAAGCACCGCCTCGCGCCAAGCGCTTTGACGGGAGCACCGTTCCATGACTAAAGCGCCGCAAACAACCCGTTCGAGGAACCCAGTCCATGACCGAGATGGTGACGATCCGCGAGGAAGACCTGATCGAAAGCGTCGCCGACGCGCTCCAGTTCATCAGCTATTTCCACCCGATGGACTATATTCGCGCCCTGGGCGAAGCCTATGAGGCCGAGCAGGGCCCGGCAGCAAAGGATGCGATCGCCCAGATCCTGACCAACAGCCGGATGTGCGCCGAAGGGCACCGCCCGATCTGCCAGGACACCGGGATCGTCAACGTCTTCGTCGAATGGGGCCAGGACTGCCGCCTTGCCGCGGGTCGGTCCTTGCAGGAAGTGGTCGATGAAGGGGTGCGCCGCGCCTACAACCATCCGGAGAACAAGCTGCGGGCCTCGGTCCTGGCCGATCCCGCCTTCACCCGCCGCAACACTCGCGACAACACGCCCTCGGTGCTCCACGTGACGATGGTGCCGGGCAACAAGGTTTCGATCGATGTCGCGGCCAAGGGTGGCGGCAGCGAGAACAAGTCCAAGTTCAAGATGATGAACCCCAGCGACAACATCGTTGACTGGGTGGTCGAGATGCTGCCGCAGATGGGGGCCGGCTGGTGCCCGCCGGGGATGCTGGGCATCGGCATCGGCGGCACGGCGGAACATTGCATGTTGCTGGCCAAGCAGGCGCTGATGGAGCCAATCGACATGGCTCAATTGAAGCAGCGCGGGCCCCAGAACGATATCGAGGCGATGCGGATCGAGATCTTCGACAAGGTCAATGCGCTGGGCATCGGTGCCCAGGGGCTGGGCGGACTTTCGACCATCCTCGACGTGAAGATCATGGATGCGCCGTGCCATGCCGCGTCCAAGCCGGTGGCGATGATCCCCAATTGCGCTGCCACCCGCCATGCCCACTTCACGCTCGACGGTTCGGGTCCGACCTATCTCGAAAAGCCCAACCTCAAGGAATGGCCCGAAGTCCACTGGACGCCTGACAAGGCGGCCAAGCGGGTCAACCTCGACGCTCTTACGCCTGAGGAAGTGCGCAGCTGGAAGCAGGGCGACCGGCTGCTGCTCAATGGCAAGATGCTGACTGGCCGCGATGCCGCGCACAAGCGGATCAAGGACATGCTGGCCAAGGGCGAGGCCCTGCCGGTCGAGTTCAAGGGCCGCGCGATCTATTACGTCGGCCCGGTCGATCCGGTGATGGGCGAGGTCGTCGGCCCGGCCGGCCCGACCACGGCCACCCGGATGGACAGCTTCACCGACATGATGTGCGAGCTGGGCCTGCTGACCATGATCGGCAAGGCCGAGCGCGGGCAGGGGGCGACCGAGGTGATCGCCAAGCACAAGGTGGCCTACCTGATGGCGGTCGGGGGCGCGGCATATCTCGTCGCTCGCGCAATCCGCGAATCCAGGGTCGTCGCTTTCGAGGACCTGGGCATGGAAGCAATCTATGAATTCACGGTCGAGGACATGCCGGTGACCGTCGCGGTCGATAGCGCGGGCAACAATGTCCATCAGCTCGCCCCGCTGGCCTGGAAGGAAAAGATCGCGAAGGAAGGCCTGCTGCCGGCCAAATAGGCGGTCGTGGCCGTTCGACCAATGACGCCTGCGGTTCGACCAAGCCGCTGGCGCTATTGGCCGGCCAGGGACTAGTCTGGGCTATGGATCTGACAGCGCCATCTTCTACTCCGCGCGTGCCGTTCAAGCTGGTGCTGGCCTCGATTGCCGGGGTCTGGCTGGCCTATTTCGCGCTGGCGACGCTGCGCGGCTGGCTGGTCGGGCTGGAACTGTTCGATGCGCTGCTCTTCCGTCGCATCCTCGTCACCCTGGCCTCGATGGCGGTAACCCTGGCCCTGTGGCCGCTGGTTCGGCTGCTCGATCCCCGCCCCTTCTGGGTCAAGGCCATGGCTGTGCTGCTGATGGCACTGCCGGCCTCTGTCCTGCTTGCGGCGATCAACCAGACGGTCTTTGCCGATATCGAGAACCGGGTGGTCGCCACGATCGGTGAGCGCGAGGGGCTGCGGATCCGCAGCGATGAGAGCGGCAACTTGCTGGTCGATCCGCTCGATCGCGAAGCCGAGGCCGCGATCGCGGCGGCACCGCCGCCTGCTCCTGTCTCGTCTGCCACCGGCGAAGCCAGGCCGGCCATTACCATCAATGCCGAAACCCGTGCCGACAACCGCCTGCGCCAGCTCGTCGACGTGGCGCTGGGGCGCTATTATCTGCTGCTGGCCTGGGCGGCGCTCTATTTCTCGCTCGCCAATGCCGAACAGGCCCGCGCGGCCGAGCGGCGCGAGGGCGAATACCGCCGCGCCGCCAAGGCTTCGGAGCTGCGGTCGCTGCGTTACCAGGTCAATCCGCACTTCCTGTTCAACACGCTCAATTCGCTGTCGGCCCTGGTGATGACCGGCAAGACCCAGGCGGCCGAGCAGATGATCCAGACGCTCTCCACCTTCTATCGCCGCAGCCTGGCCGGCGATCCGACCGGCGATGTCGCGCTTGATCAGGAAATCGCGCTGCAGCGGCTGTACCTGGAGATTGAGGCGGTTCGTTTCCCGGATCGGCTGCGCACCAAGTTCGATATTCCCGCTGCGCTCGCCGATGCACGGATGCCGGGGATGATCCTGCAACCGCTGATCGAGAACTCCGTAAAATATGCCGTTTCGGCCACGACTCGGTCGGTTACCCTGACCGTGGCCGCGCGCGAGGAATATGGCTGCCTGGTGATCGAGGTGGCCGACGATGGCCCGGTCGCCAAGGATGCCACGCCGGGCTTCGGGATCGGTCTTGCCAATGTCCGCGACCGCCTCGCTGCGCGTTATGGCGATGCCGCCCAGTTTACGTCCGGCCCCGTTTCCGGCGGCGGTTGGCGCAGTCTGATCCGTCTGCCGCTGGAACGCCATGACTGACACTGCCACCCCTGCACCCTTGCGCACCCTGATCGTCGATGACGAGCCGCTGGCGATCGAGCGGATGCAGGTGATCTGCCGCGATCTGGCCGGGATCGATGTGGCGGGTACCGCCCAGGATGGCGCGGCCGCGCTGCGGATGATCGATGCCCTGGCGCCTGACCTGGTCCTGCTCGACATGACCATGCCAGAGCTTGATGGCCTGGCCGTGGCCCGCGCGCTGACCGGTCGCAAGCCGCGTCCGGCGGTTATCTTCGTCACCGCGCATGAGAATTTCGCGGTCGAGGCCTTCGATCTCGATGCGGTCGACTACGTGCTGAAACCGGTCACGCCTGACCGGCTGGAGCGCGCTGTTGCCCGGGCGCTGGCCCGGCGGGGCGAACGCGCCGAGCAAGGCGGGGACTGGCTGACCGAGTTCTGGGTGCCGTACCGTTCTGAACTGCTGCGGATTGCCGCCGCCGATGTCGATCGGATCGATGCCGAGCGCGACTATGTCCGGCTTCATGTGGGTGAGCGCAGCTACCTGTTGTTGCAGACGGTCACGGGCCTGGAGGCGCGGCTCGATCCGCAGCGCTTCATTCGGCTGCATCGGTCCACCATCCTGCGCCGCGACCGGATCACCGGTCTCAGGCACGATGGCCTGGGGGTCTGGTCGGCGGAACTGGCCGATGGCTCTGCGGTGCGGATCGGCCGGACCTATCTGGCCAAGGCCAAGGCAATGGCCGGACGCTGATCCTCAAGCAGAATTTGGGCCGAACGCGCGGGGGTCGCATTACCCGCGCGTCCGGCCCGACCCCCGGGGCTGTGGGGGGTGTTCGGTTTCGCTCAGCCGTTGCGGCCGAGGCCCGGCAGCTGAGCGTAGACCTGGCGGCGGACCTCAGCCTTGCAGGTCTGCTGTTCCTGGGTCAGCCGCACGCGCGAACCCGATGTCAGCTCGCCCATGCAGAGCTGGCGTTCGGCATTACCAATCCGGCGGTCGAGCGTTGTGCGGCCCGCAGCGCTGTCGAGATTGAGGTCGGCAGTCTGGATCTGGATGGTTGCGCTCTGGGCAATGGCGGGGGCAGTGCCGGCGGTAAGCAGCGCGCCAGCAACCAGAGGGGCGATCAGGGGACGGATAAACATGGCGGTTCTCCTCGGGGTCTGCACCGAAAGGGGCGGTGCAAAACCAGGCTAAACTGTAGTGGTGTAGTGATACAGTAACTCTCGATAAGGCACCGTCCCGGGCCGATCAAGCGCGAGAATTGCCGACCAAACGCCAAGCCGGTCCGGCGAACGGCGCGGATGATGGCTCTGTCAGCAGCGCGAATCGCGTGATAGGGCGGTGGCCCATGCTCATCGCGCTCACCTTCCTGCTCGGTATCGGCAATTTTGCCGTCCACCGGGCCGTGCTCAACAGCGAGCATCCGCTGCTGGGGCAGGTGCCGTGGTTCTTTCACCTGATGGGGGGGCGGTTCAGCCTGCTGGTGGAATTCGTGATGCTGCTGGGGGCCATGCTGATGGTAGCCGAAGGCTCGGTCGGCTGGGCCTGGTTTTACGCCGGTTACAGCGCGGTCAACGCCGGCTCGGCCTGGCTGATCCTGACTGGGCGGGTGTGATGAGCGGCAAGACAGTGCTCTATCACGTCAGCGATCTGCACTTCGGCTATGAGGATCGCCAGGCGCTCGACTGGTTTGCGGGCGAGGTCGAGCGCGAGCGGCCGGCCGGGGTGGTCTGCACCGGGGACCTGACCATGCGCGGAACGGCGAAGGAATTCGCCCAAGCCGCCGAATGGCTCGCGCACCTGCCGGTGCCGGTGCCGGTGTCGATCGAGCCAGGCAACCATGATGTGCCCTATTACCATCTGATGGTGCGGCGCCTGGCCCGACCCTACGCTCATTTCCATGCGCTGAAGCACAAGCTGGGCAGCGAAATCGCCCGGCCCGATGTCGCGGTGGTTTCCCTGAAGACCATCGCTCGCGCCCAGCTGCGGCTCAACTGGTCGAAGGGGCGGGTCAGCCAGCCCGATCTTGATGCCGCACTGCATGGCCTGGCGCACCACCGCGCCGTGCCCTTGCGATTGGTGGCCTGCCATCATCCGCTGGTAGAGGCCGATACTCATGCCACGGCTTCAACCCGCGGCGGCAAGCGCGCGCTGGCGGCGCTGGCGCGGGCCGGGGCGGGCGCGGTGCTTTCGGGCCATGTCCACGAGCCCTTCGACAAGGT
>JBEGOD010000065.1:0-15351 GCA_041182185.1 Pseudomonadota bacterium | reverse complement strand
CCCCACAAGCGTCCCCTGCCGGGACAGTGCAAAGCGTCCCCTGCCGGGACAGTGTAAAATTGGCAGCGCAGAATGCGTCAACTGCCGGTGACAAACGCGTGTCACCGGGATTACGCGGGGTTGATGGGATCGCCGGCGAACATAAATCCGCGGATCGTGGAAGGCCTGTATTGCGAGGCACTCGTCCTGTCGGACGAGGTGCGCATGGCCTTTACCTTGTCCGGCCGGCTCGAAGCCATGGCAAGCGCCGAAGACGAAGCGCAGATCGCCCTGTCGTGCGAGGCGCTGCGTACCACCACCCGGATGATGCATTCGGTCGCCTGGCTGCTCAACCACCGCGCCTTCTTCAATGGCGAGCTGTCGGAATTCCAGCTCCATCGCTATGGCAAGCTGACCGATTTTCCAGGCAGCGACCCTGACCGGCTGGCCCTGCTCGATCCAGAAACACGCGAGCTGATCGAAGCGACCGAGCGGTTCCACGCCCGGCTCAAGCGGATCGACGCCAGCTGGCGCGAGCGTGATGCCCAGGCCCCCAGCGCGATCGCCGCGTTGCGCGAACGTCTGGCCCGCAGCGCGCGGGGTTAGGTCGCCGCCAAGGCGCGGTCCCAGGCTACCCGCCGCTCTGCCATAGGCTCGTCCCCCGGCATGAACCGCTCGACCGCACCGCGCATCGCCCCGGCGGCGTCGGTCAACGAGCCGTGCAGGCCCGCCCCGACTGCCGCCAGCATCGCTGCGCCCAGCGCGGTGGTTTCGACGAATCGGGGCCGCTCAACCGGGACCCGCAGCACGTCGGCCAGGTCCTGGGCCATCCAATCGTTGGCGCTCATCCCGCCATCGATCCTGAGCGCGGTCCAGCCCGCACCATCGGCGGCGAAAGCGGCGGCCAGGTCGGCCGTCTGCATTGCCATGGCTTCCAGCGCCGCGCGGGCGACATGGGCGCGGGTGGTCGAAAAGCTCATACCAGTGATTGCCGCGCGGGCATCGGGACGCCAGTGCGGCGCACCCAGGCCGGCAAGTGCCGGAACGATTGTCACCCCGCCGCTGTCGGGGACCGAACGGGCGAGTTCCTCGGTCTCGGGCGCCGAGGCGATGATCCCCAGGCTGTCGCGCAGCCACTTGACCAGACTGCCGGCAACGAAGACCGATCCTTCCAGTGCATAGGTCCTTGCGCCCCCCAGCTGGCACAGCACCGTGCCTAGCAGGCGGTGGCCCGAACGCGGCACTTCGTGCCCCATGTTGGCGAGGACAAAGGCCCCGGTCCCATAGGTCGCCTTGGTCTCGCCCGGGCTCAGGCACCCCTGGCCGATCGTCGCGCTCTGCTGGTCCCCGACCAGCCCGGCAATCGGGATCGCCGCGCCGAACAGTTCCGGCAGCGTCTTGGCAAAGCGCCCGGCGTTGTCGGTCACTTCGGGCAAGGCGGCGCGCGGCACGCCAAGCAATTCGCACAGTCCCTCGTCCCAGCTCGCCCCGGCCAGCGGCAGTAGCAGCGTGCGGCTGGCATTGCTGGCATCGGTCACGTGCGCCCCGCCCGACAGCTGCCAGGTCAGCCAGGATTCGACCGTGCCCCGCGCCAGCCGTCCAGCGGCGCCAGCCTCGGCCACGGCCGGGACATGATCGACCAGCCAGCGCATCTTGGTGCCTGAGAAATAGGGGTCGAGCAGCAGGCCAGTGGCGGCCTGGACCACCGGTTCCTGACCGGCATCGCGCAGTGCCGCGCAGAAATCGGCGGTGCGGCGGTCCTGCCAGACCAGCGCATGGTGCAGCGGCTGGCCAGTCGCCTTGTCCCAGGCGACCACCGTTTCGCGCTGGTTGGTGATGCCGATCGCGGCAATGTGGCTGGCTCCGCCAGCGGCCTGAACCACCGCGCGGGCGCAGGCCAGGGTCTTGGCCCAGATCTCGCCCGCGTCATGCTCGACCCAGCCCGGCTGGGGATAATACTGGGTCAGTTCCTCCTGCGCCACGCCCTGCAGCGCGCCATCCGGCGTGAACAGCATCGCCCGAGTGGAGGTAGTGCCGGCGTCGAGCACCAGGATCAGGTCGCCAGTTGCGGTCATGCAGCCTCTCCGTTCTGCCGCTTCCTAGCGGGCGCGAAGGGGCTTGGCGAGGGGGCGGCGAAGGGCCATATCCCCCGGCGATGGATATCCCCGCCAAGCCCTGGCCCACCGGCCTGTCCGAACTGTGCGAACCGCTGGTGCGGCGCGTGCTCGCGCCCAATGCCTCGCCCTATACCTTCACTGGCACGCAGACCTATATCGTCGGCGCGGGGAGCGAGGTGGCAGTGATCGATCCGGGTCCGGCCGATGGCGGCGCAGGCAGCGAGCCAAGCCCGTTCAAGGGCGCGGACACCAATGGCGTAGGCCATGTCGCGGCAATCCTGGCGGCAGTCGGCGATGCAAGGATCACCGCGATCCTGTGCACCCACACCCACCGTGACCATTCCCCCGCTGCCGCCCCGCTGAAGGCGCTGACCGGCGCGCCGATCATCGGCTGCGCGCCGCTGAGCCTGAGCGACGACGGCCCGCGCGCGGATTCGGCCTTCGATCACGACTATGCCCCCGACCGGGTGCTGCGCGATGGCGAGCGGATCAACGGCCCTGACTGGACGATCGAGGCTGTCGCCACCCCCGGTCATACCAGCAACCACCTGTGCTACAGCCTGGTCGAAAGCGGCGCGCTGTTCACCGGCGATCACGTGATGGCCTGGTCGACCAGCGTGGTCTCACCGCCCGATGGCGACATGAGTGCCTATATGGCCAGCCTGCAGAAGCTCTATGACCGCGATGACAAGCGGCTTTACCCGGCGCATGGCCCCGCAGTCGACAAGCCGCGCCAGCTGGTGCGCGGCATGCTGGGCCACCGCCGCAGCCGCGAGGCGCAGATCCTGCGGCTGCTGGGCGAAGGACCGCAGGCGATCCCGGCGATGGTGGCGGTGATGTACAAGGGGCTTGATCCAAGGCTGACCGGCGCGGCCGGCCGCTCGGTCCTGGCGCACCTCGTCGATCTTGAGCAGCAGGGGCGGGTCCGGTCAGAAGGTGAAACGTGGATCAGCGTGGCATAGCTTCAGCCGAACGCAGCAATGCACGGGCCATCGCCCGGCAGTTTGCGCTGCCGTGGTATCTCTTTGCCGCTGCCCTGGCGCTCGCGACCTGGGCGCTGTGGCGCGCCTTTGGCCCTTCGGCCTATGGCGATCCGCTGGCGACCAGCCTGACCGCCTTTGAAAAGGCCAACCGGTTGACGGTGTTCTCCGCCCAGCTAGCCCCGGTGGTCGCGTCCGACGATGAACGGCTGCTTGGCATGCTCAAGAGCCGCCAGATCGCGGTGATCCCGGCGCGGGTCGACTATACGCTCGACCTCTCGAAGATGACCCGCGCCCAGATGGACTGGGACAAGGAGGCCGAGCGGCTGACCGTGACGCTCCCCCCGCTCACCGTCTCGCGCCCCAACCTCGATGAAGGCCGCGCCCAGTACCTGCGCGAAGGGGTATGGATCACCCGCACCGCGCAGGACGAGCTGACCCGCGCCAATACCAAGCTGGCCGAGCAGCAAGCGGTGCAGCAGGCGGCCAATCCGGTGCTGCTGAGCCTGGCCCGGGCAGCGGCCAAGGATGCCATCCGACAAAATCTCTCGGTCCCGCTGCAAGTCAGCGGGCACCCGCAGGCGACCGTGGTGGTCCGGTTCGAGGGCGAGAGGGCCCCGCTCCAATAGGCGCTTTCGGTTTCCCCTGATCCATGGCAGTTTGCGCCCGGCTGGTCGCGCCAGATGGAGGGGAGAAAATCCATGGCTACCTTGTACCAGGATGGCGCACAGCCGCGCGCCGAAGAGAAATTCTTCTTCAGGATGGCCCTGCTGATGGGGTTGGTGATCGTCACCGGGTTCAGCCTGAACCTGGCGCTGGGCCGGTCGAGCTTTGCCGTGCCGTGGGTTTACCATGTCCACGGCGTGGTATTCTTCGGCTGGGTGGCGCTGCTGTTGATGCAATCGGCGCTGATCGCTGGCGGCAACCGCGCGCTGCACAAGCGGCTGGGCTGGCTTGCAGTGCTGTGGATCCCGCTGATGGTCGGCATGGGCATCGCGATCACAGTCACCTCGCTCCAGCGCACCGGCGGGCCGTTCTTCTTCGACGCCAATGAATTCATGATCAGCAACCCGATCGGCCTCCTCACCTTTGCCGCGCTCTCGCTCAGCGCAGTGGCGATGCGCCGGCGGACCGACTGGCACCGCCGGCTGATGCTGGGCGGCATGGCAACGATCCTGGGCCCCGGCTTCGGCCGGATTCTGCCGACCCCGCTATTCGGCGCCTGGGCGTGGGAGATCACCAACCTGGTCGGGCTGGTCTTCGTCCTCGCTGGCATGGTGCGGGACAAGCGCAATCTGGGCCATGTCCACCCGGCCTGGCTGGTCGCATTGTTCGCCGGGGTCGGCTCGCTCGCGCTGGGTGAGTTCCTGGCCTATACCGACTGGGGGATCGGCCTGACCCAGCAAATCATGGCCGGCCATCCCGGCGCGGCGCGCCCGATGCACGCCTATATGCCGTAACCCGGATGCCTTGATCTGGACCGACTAAGAGGCCATCTGGGGGTCACTTCGCAAAGGGATCCCCGATGACCGCCCAGCCGACCAATCTTTCCGGAATCGACGTCCGCGCCGAGATCGAGCGCCTCCGCAAGGAGCGCAACGCCGTGATCCTGGCGCACTATTACCAGAAGCCGGAAATCCAGGACCTGGCCGACTTCGTGGGGGATAGCCTGGAGCTGTCGAAGAAGGCCGCGGCCACCGATGCCGACGTGATCGCGTTTTGCGGGGTCAAGTTCATGGCCGACACGGCCAAGATCCTGTCCCCTCAGAAGATCGTGATCCTGCCCGATCTCGACGCCGGGTGCTCCCTTGAGGATTCCTGCCCGCCGGAGAAGTTCAAGGCCTTCCGCGAGGCGCACCCCGATCACATCGCGCTGACCTATATCAACTGCTCGACCGAGGTGAAGGCGCTGTCCGACGTGATCGTCACCAGTTCCAGCGCCGAAACGATCCTCGCGCAGATCCCGCCGGAACAGAAGATCATCTTCGGGCCAGATCGGCACCTCGGCGGCTATCTCAACCGCAAGTTCGGGCGCGACATGCTGCTCTGGCCGGGCGTCTGCATCGTCCACGAAGCCTTCAGTGAAACCGAGCTTCTGAAGCTCAAGGCCCAGCACCCGAATGCGCCGATTGCCGCGCACCCGGAATGCCCGCCCACCATCGTCGACCATGCCGACTATGTCGGGTCGACCAGCGGCATCCTGCAATTCGCCAAGACCTTTCCCGGCGACACCCTGATCGTCGCGACCGAGCCGCACATCATCCACCAGATGCAGCTCGCAATCCCCGACAAGACCTTCATCGGCGCGCCGGGGGCCGACGGCAACTGCAACTGCAACATCTGCCCCTACATGGCGCTCAACACGCTCGAGAAACTCTACGTTGCGCTCCGCGACCTCCAGCCGCGGATCGAGATCGAGGAAGGCCTGCGCCTCGCCGCCAAGAAGAGCCTCGATGCCATGCTGGCGATGGCCAGCGGGAGCGTGGGCAAGGGGGACCTGGGGCCGGCCTGAGCCCTAATCCGCAATCCCCAGCAGCCGCTTGGCCAGCACCAGGTGCGGGCGGTCGATCATGCGGCGGTCGATCTGGAGCGTCCCGGCATTGGGCTGGGCGGCAAAGGCGGCGACGACCGCGCGGGCGTGGGCCAGTTCATCCTCGCTGGGGGTGAAGGCGGCGTTGATCACGGCGACCTGCGCCGGGTGGATCGCCAGCATCCCGCCAAAGCCATCGGCGCGGGCTTCTTCGGCGATACGCTTCAGCCCTTCCATGTCAGCGAAATCGGCGTGGAGCGTGTCGAGCGGCAGCACGCCCTTGGCATGGGCGGTCAGCAGGGTCTGGACGCGGACATAGCGGAAGGCATCGGTCCAGCGGCCCTGCGCATCATACTTGCGCGCGGCACCGATCGCGGCGGAGAGGTCCTCCCCGCCCCAGACCAGCCCGTGCAGCCGCGGCAACGGCTCGCTGGCGTAGCTGGGGATCGAGATCGCAGCTTCGGCCGTCTCGCTCACCAGGGCGAGGATTTTCGTCGATCCCGTGGGCAGGCCGCAGCGCTGTTCCTGTTCGTATAGCTCGGCCGCCAGGGTCCGGATCGATTCGGGGCCAGCCGACTTGGGCAGCATGATCCCGTCGGGCGCGCCCGGCATCACCGCGATCAGATCATCGCGCCACAGCCGGCTGTCGAGCGCATTGATCCGCACCCAGCGCCCGAACGGGGCAACCTGGCGCTGGCTGGCGAGCCAGGTGCAGGCCAAGGCCCGCGCCTGCGCCTTGTTGGGCAGGGCTACCGAATCCTCCAGATCGACGATGATCACGTCGGCGCCGGTATCGGCCGCCTTGCCCAGCTTCTTCTCGCTGTCGCCCGGGACGAACAGCCAGGACCTCTGCTGCATCGGCCTGCCCTCTTCCCGGCTCAGGCCGCGGTGCCGGTCAGCGTCGGATAGTCGGTGTAGCCTTCCGGCCCCGGCAGGTACCAGGTCTTGGGCACATTGACGTTCGGTGCCCATTCCGCGCCCACGCGGATCCGCTCGGCCAGGTCCGGGTTGGAGATATAGGGGCGGCCAAAGCTGATTGCCTCGCAGGCCCCGCTCGCCACTTCGGCAGCGGCCTGTTCGGCGGTGTAATCGCTGTTGAGCACCATCGGACCCCGATAGATCGTGCGCAGATGCGCGCCCTGCTTGGGCACGTCGGTCGCGCCGAAAGTGCCGTCCGGCCCGGGCTGGCGGAGCTCGAGGAAGCCGACGCCGAGCTCCTGCAGCACCTTGGCCGCCGCGCCAAAGGTTTCGGCCGGGGTGGCATCGTCACAGCCCTGCGTCTCGCCATTGGGCGAAAGGCGGATCGAGACGCGGCCAGCGCCCCAGACATCGATCAGCCGCTCCAGCACTTCACGCATCAGCCGCACGCGGTTGTCGGGCGAGCCGCCGTAATCATCCTCGCGCAGGTTGGACGAGCTGCGGATGAACTGGTCGATCAGGTAGCCATTGGCGCCGTGGAGCTGAACCCCATCGAACCCGGCGGCCTTGGCGTTGACCGCCGCCTTGCCATAGTCGTCGATGATCCGGGCGATGTCATCCAGCGTCGCGGCGCGGGCCTGTTCATAGGGCTTGCGGCCGGTCGGCGTGTGGGCGTGGTCCGGCGCCGTGGTGGCGGAGGCCGAGACCGGCGCATTGCCGCCCAGGAAATCGGGGTGGACCAGCCGGCCCATGTGCCACAGCTGCAGGATGATCCGCCCGCCGGCCTTGTGCACGGCTTCGGTGGTCAGCTTCCAGCCTTCGGTCTGGGCATCGCTCCACACGCCCGGCGCAGCGGGCCAACCAAGCCCTTCAACCGAGATCCCGGTCGCTTCGGAGATGATCAGGCCCGATCCGGCGCGTTGGCGATAGTATTCGGCGATCAGCGCATTGGGGACCGAACCCGGGTCCGAACGGCCGCGGGTCAGCGGGGCCATCAGGATGCGATTGGGGCATTCGATCGCGCCGAGCGAAACCGGCTGGAACAGAGCGTCGTGCAATTAGGCCTCCACCTTGGATTTGGCACCATTTCGTTTTGCATTCTTAACCGAGCGGCTAAGGCATCATGATGAGCAAGGCAATGGGGGCAGCGACAGGGACTACGAAGGCCTGGCATTTCGCGGCCCTGCTGGGCGGCAATGTCGCCCTGGCATTAGGCCCGATGTGGGTGCGGCTGGCCGATAGCGGCCCGGTCTCGGCCGGGTTCTGGCGGCTGGCACTGGCCGTGCCGTTCTTCGTCCTGCTCGCCCGGGCCAACCGCCAGCCACTGACCGGCGCGCCGCGCACGGTCCTGTGGGGCGTACTGGCCGGGGGCGTGTTCTTCGCGCTCGACCTGTCAAGCTGGCACCTGGGGATCGAGCTGACCAAGCTGGGCAATGCCACCCTGTTCGGCAATGCCGGGTCGATCCTGATCGCCGCCTGGGGACTGATCGCGCTGCGGCGCTGGCCGAGGACGCCGGAATGGCTGGCCTTTGGCGCGGCGATTGTCGGCTCGGCCGTGCTGCTGGGGCGCAGCCTGCAAATCGACCACACCACCCTGATCGGTGACCTGCTCTGCCTGCTCGCGGGCTTCCTCTACACCTTCTACATCCTGCTGGCGCAGCGCGGACGCGCGGTGCTGGGGAGCTGGGCACTGCTGTTCTGGTCCAGCCTGATCGGCCTGCCGGTGATGGCCGGCATTGCCCTGCTGCTGGGCGAGCCGTTCTGGCCGACCAACTGGGGCCCGGTAATCGCGCTGTCGATCACCAGTCAGCTGATCGGACAGGGGCTGCTGGTCTATGCCCTGCGCCACTTCCCGCCGCTGGTGATCGGCCTGGCGCTACTGACCCAGCCGACGGTCTCGGTCGCGATCGGGTGGATCTGGTTCAATGAAGTGCTGGGCCCACTGGACCTGCTAGGCATGGCGCTGGTCGCGGCCGGTCTCGTGTTGGCGCGGGTAGCAGAGCGGCCGCAAGCGCCGCCGCCGGAAGGTGCAGAGCGGCCTTAGCCTGCGGGCGTTTGAGCCGGCTCTGACGCCGCAGGCGGTTCGGCTGGCGCCCCACCTTCAGCCGCAGCGGTAGCCGTATTATCCGCGGCCTTGGCCTTGGCTGTGCCTTCGGCCTGCGGCGCCAGCGGAGCCTGACTGCGGACGGTATCGAGCGGCAGCATCGCATCGCTGGCGCTGGCGGGCAGGATCTCGCCTTCCGCCTTGCCGGCGCCATCGTCCTTCTTGTCCGCACCGCAAGCGGCCAGCGCAAGTGCCAGGACGATGATCGACAGCTTACGCATCGGCAGTTCCTTCTGCGGGACAGGGGCGCTCGAGCGCGGCGAGGAATTCGTCGGCGCGGGCCAGCAGGGCTTCATCCCAAGTCGGCATATCCACATCATGGCCCAGCCGCGCAAGGCTGGTCACGCCCAGCTCCTCGATCCCGCACGGCACGATCCCGCCGAAATGCGACAAGTCGGGACTGAGGTTGACCGAGAAGCCATGCATCGTCACCCAGCGGCGGATCCGCACGCCGATTGCGCCGATCTTGGCCTCGCGCCCGTCAATATCGCGGGTCCAGATGCCCACGCGCCCTTCGCTGCGCCAGGATTCGACCCCGAAATCGGCCAGGGTGTCGATCACCCAGCCTTCCAGCGCATGGACAAAGCCGCGCACGTCGCGCGCCCGGCGCTTGAGATCGAGCAGGACATAGCCGACCCGCTGCCCCGGCCCGTGATAGGTATAGCGTCCGCCGCGTCCGGCCTCGACCACTTCGAAACGCGGGTCGAGCAATTCGTCCGCCGCGGCGCTGGTGCCGGCGGTATAGACTGGCGGGTGATCGAGCAGCCAGATCAGTTCCTGCGCCGTGCCCTCGGCAATCGCGGCATTGCGCGCGGTCATCGCCTCCAGCGCATGGCGATAAGGCACCTGCGCATGGTCGCGGCGCCATTCGATCGAGGAGGGCAGGCCCTGAATCATCGTCCGTTGCGTGGCGGCAATCGCTGCTGTTATCAAGGGGCATCATTTGGGAGATCGAGCAATGCGGTTTGACAGCAACCGGGCCTGGCAGGAAGCAACCGCACTGGTATCCGCCAACCGCGACGTGGTCTGGGCCTTGGCAGGCGTGTTCCTGGTTGTGCCGAGCTTTGCCGTGGGCATTCTCGCTCCGCCGCCGCAAGCCCCGGCAGGCGCCGACAGCGAAACGCTGATGGCCACGCTGACCGCCTATTACAATGGCGCCTGGCCGTGGCTGCTGGGCATGGCCCTGTGCCAGCTGATCGGCACCCTGGCGATGCTGGCGCTATTTACCGACCGCACCCGCCCGACCGTGGGCGAAGCGCTGGGGCTGGCCTTCCGCGGGCTGCTGCCAGTGATCGCCGCGCAAGTGCTGGCCGGGTTCGGCTTTACCCTGGTGGCCATGATCCCGGTCACGCTGGCCGCGCTGACGGGCGTGCCGGCCCTGGCCACCGTGGTGGTGGCCGGCTGCCTGGTCGCGCTGGTCTATGTCATGACCCGAATCTCGCTGGTCGCCCCAGTGGTGATGGTCGATGGGGAGCGCAATCCTGTTGCTGCGCTCAAGCGTTCGTGGGGTCTCACCCATGGCAATGCCGGACGGCTGCTGCTGTTTTATGCCCTGCTGCTGATTGGCTTCGGGATCGTGATCCTGCTGGTGGGCGGGCTGGCCGATCTGTTGCTGCGGCTGGTGCTGGGGATGGAACTGGGTACGGCGCTGGGCACCCTGGTTTCGGCCGCGCTCCAGGCGGTAATGGCGATCTTCTTCATGGCGGTCTATGCCGCGACCCATCGCCAGCTGAGCGGCCCGGCCGCACCGGCGCCGGTCATTCCGATCGAGTAGGGCTACTCTTTCCAGCCCCAGAACAGCTTGCAAGGCAACACGTTCAGCGGCTCGAAGTCCGCATCGATCCGGGTGAAGTGGCGGGCCATGAAATCGCGCGCCTTGGCGCTGAACTGATAGACCAGAAAGGCCCCGCCCGGCCGCAGCACGCGGTGCGTTGCCGCCGCGATCGCCGGGCCGACCCCGTCCGGCAGGGTCGAAAACGGCAGCCCTGAAAGGACATAGTCGGCGTGGTCAAAACCGTGGGCGTGGACGATATCCTCCACGTCAGCTGCCGATCCCAGCACCGGGATGAACCTGCTGTCGGCAATCGTCGCCTTCAGGTAGTCGATAAAGAGCGGGTTGGTGTCGATCACGATCAGCCGCCCGTCGCGCGGCAGCCGCGCCAGCACCGGGCGGCAGAAGGTGCCGACCCCGGGCCCGTATTCAACGAACAGCTTGCACTCGTCCCACTTCACCGGCTTCAGCATCCGGGCAATCGTGAAGCGTGAGGACGGGATGATCGACCCGACCATCACCGGATGTTCGATGAAGCCTTGCAGGAAGACCCCCCAAGGCCCCATCGCCCGCTTGATGCGCTGCTTGATGCGGGCCGAAAGCGGCTTGTGGGCAAGCTCGGTCGTAGTCATGCGGGGGGCTGGTTCCTGTATTACGCAGCTATAGCGCCGCTTTCACAAATTTGCCCGCCCATTGCAAGGCAGATGCGACGGACTTAGGGACGGAGAGGATGACCAAGCCCGAAACGCCCCCGCCCGGCACCCCTGGCAGCGTTACCGCGACCCTGCCGCGCAGCCGCGTCGCGCTGCTGTTCACGGTCATGCTGGTGACAGCGGCGGGCAATACGGCGATGCAGTCGGTCATGCCCTCGATCGGCACGGCGCTGAAGGTCCAGGATTTCTGGATCAGCCTGGCCTATACCTGGTCCGCGCTGCTGTGGATGCTGTGCGCACCGTTCTGGGCGCGGCGCAGTGACCGGCGCGGGCGCAAGGCGATGATGGCGCTGGGCCTGACCGGTTTCATTTCCAGTTTCGGCCTGTGCGGTCTGGCGCTGTGGCTGGGGCTGCATGGCTATCTCGGCGCCGTGGGTACGCTGCTGCTGTTTGCTGCTTGCCGCTCGCTCTATGGCGGATTCGGTTCGGCCGCGCCGCCGGCGGTCCAGGCCTATGTCGCCAGTCGCACCAGCCGGGCCGAGCGGACCCAGGCGCTTTCGCTGATCTCCTCAAGCTTTGGCCTGGGCACGGTGCTTGGCCCGGCGCTGGCCCCGCTGCTGATCCTGCCGGGCCTTGGCCTGGTCAGTCCGTTCGTGGCCTTTACGCTGATCGCCGTGGTCGTGCTGATCGCGCTGCGGCTGCGGCTGCCCGACGATGCTCCGGCCTATGCCGCGCGCGGCGAAGTGCTGGCCGCCCCCTTCAGCGCCAATTCGGATTCGCGGATGCGCGGCGAGGGCGAAGCGGCCGACGACGGCGCGCTGCCCCCTGAAGTGCCGGATCTCAAATGGACCGACCGCCGGATCCGTCCCTGGCTGGTCGCGGGTCTGCTGGGTGGTCACGCCCAGGCGATGGTCATGGGCATTGTCGGCTTCCTGATCCTCGACCGGCTGGGGCTGCGGGCGACGCCGATGGCTGGCGCCGGGCCGACTGGGGTGGTGCTGATGTCCGGCGCAATCGCCACGCTGCTGGCGCAGTGGGGGATCATCCCGCTGTGGAAGCTGGGCCCGCGCTCGTCAGCGCTATGGGGCGTAAGCCTGGCGGCGATGGGCGTGGCCCTGCTGGCTGTGGCGCAGGACCTGCACGCCATCACCATCGGCACGGCGATCGCCTGCCTGGGCTTCGGCCTGTTCCGCCCGGGCTTCACCGCCGGGGCCAGCCTCGCGGTCAGCCGCGCCGAACAGGGCCAGTCGGCCGGGATCGTCGCCTCGGTCAATGGTGCGGCCTATATCGTCGCGCCGGCGATCGGCGTCTGGCTCTATGGCCACTCCTCGTGGATCGGCTTTGCTGTCATCGAGTGCCTCTGCCTCGCCGTGCTGATCCTGGGCCTCAAGGGCCTAAGCCAGGACGAGGAACTGGCGGAGCGCCGTTAGAGAATCTCCAGCACCTTGTCCTGTGGGCGGCACAACCGCACGCCCTTGTCGGTCTCGACCAATGGCCGCTCGATCAGTTTCGGTTCGGCCGCCATCGCCGCCAGGACGCTCGCCGCCTCGGCGGCCGGGAGCCCGCGCTCTTCGGCATCGGTGCCGCGCAGCCGCAGGCCCTGCTGGGGAGCGATCCCCGCATCGCGGTAAAGCTGGGCGAGCTTTTCGGCGCTGGGCGGATTGACCAGGTATTCGACCACGGTGACGTCGACACCGGGCGTTTCCTGCAGGATCGCCAGGGTCTTGCGTGAGGTGCCGCAAGCCGGATTGTGCCAGATCGTTGCCTTCATCAGCGGGTCCTTTCCATTCGCCGCAAGGCAATAGCGAAATCGGCGCGCCGGGCAATTTGATCCTTGTCAATGCGACCGATTCGCATTAGCGGCACTCTCGTTATTGCAAATCATTCGCAAGATGGGGATCTGATGAATACTGCCGCCAAGCGCCTTGCCCTGCTCGCATCGACCGTCTTGCCGGCCTTCACGCTGGCGGCCCCGGCGCAAGCGGAAATGGCAGCCGAGGCAGCCGATGCCCCAGCGATCATCGTCTATGGCCGGCCTGACGGTTATGACATCGAGAAGACCCGCTCGGCCACCAAGACCGAGACCCCGCTGATCGACGTGCCGCAGACCGTCTCGGTCCTCAGTCGTGAGCAGCTCGACGACCAGGGCGTCGAATCGCTCAACGATGCGCTGCGCTATGTGCCCGGCGTTGTCCTTGGCCAGGGCGAAGGCCACCGCGACCAGATCACCCTGCGCGGCCAGAGCACCACGGCCGACTTCTTCCTCGATGGCCTGCGCGATGATGCGCAGTATTACCGCTCGCTCTACAACATTGACCGGATCGAAGTGCTGAAAGGCGCCAATGCGCTGATCTTCGGGCGCGGCGGCGGCGGCGGGGTGATCAACCGCGTCTCCAAGGCGCCCGAATTTGACAAGGCCCGCACCGATTTTGCCGGCGGGGTGGACAGCTTCGGCGGCTGGTCGATCGCGGCCGACCTCGATCAACCGCTGGGCGAAGCGATGGCCGCGCGCCTCAATGCGACGTACGAGGATTTCGCCAACCACCGCGATTTCTACAATGGCCATTTCGTCGGCCTGGCCCCGACGCTCAGCTGGAAGCTGGGCGAGGCGACCCGCATGGTCCTGGCTTACGAATATGCCGAAGACCAGCGCCTGACCGATCGCGGCGTCCCCTCCGTCGCCGGCACCCCGCTGCGCGGCTTTGACGAGACCCTGTTCGGCAGCCCGACTGCCAACCTCAGCGAAGTAACCGCCCACATCGCCCGCGCCCGGCTCGACCACGATTTCAGCGATGCGCTGACCATCAACCTGACCGGCCAATACGCCCATTACGACAAGTACTATGGCAACGTGTACGCCCGCTCGCCCGCCACGGCGACCACGGTCGAGCTGGAAGGCTACAACAGCGACACGATCCGTGAGAACTGGACCGTTCAAGGCAACCTGGTCTGGAAGGGCGAAACCGGCAGCCTGAGCCACCAGATCCTGCTCGGCTTCGAAGCGAGCGACCAGCTGACCGATGCCAAGCGCAGCGAGGCTTCGTTCGGTGCCACGGCTGCCAGCCGGATTACCGTGCCGCTGGCCCAGCGACTGACGCTGCCTTCGGTCACCTTCGGTGCCAGCAGCCGCTCAAGCCTGTCCAAGGTGCGCGCGCTCTCGGCCTATGTGCAGGACCAGATCGACCTGGGCGACTTGATCAAGGTCGTGCTCGGCCTGCGCTATGACGATTTCCGCATCACCTCGACCAACCGCGTGAATGGCTTTGGTGCGACCCGCAGCGACGGCAAGTGGAGCCCGCGCGCCGGGCTGGTCATCAAGCCGCGTGAAAACATCTCGGTCTACGCCTCCTACGCCAAGAGCTTCCTGCCGCAATCGGGCGACCAGTTCACCGTGCTCGACGCGACCACCGCCAGCCTCGCGCCGGAAGAGTTCCGCAATCTCGAAGCCGGGGTAAAGTGGGATCTGACCGAGCGCCTGGCCTTTACCGCCGCCGCCTTCCAGATCGATCGCTCCAATACCCGTGCCAACGATCCGGTCACGGGCGTCGCCGTCCTGTCCGGCGAAAGCCGCACCAAGGGGCTGGAGCTGGCACTGATCGGCCAGGTTGCCCAGGGGCTGCAAGTGACGCTGGGCTACACGCTGCAGGATGGTGAGATCACGAAGGCCACCACCGCTGCGCCGGCCGGGCGGACCCTGGCGCAGGTCCCGCGCCACCAGTTCTCGGCCTGGGGCCGCTATGACGTGACCGACCGGCTTGGCCTAGCGATCGGCGCGGTGCGGCAGAGCCAGCAGTTCGCCACGATCAGCAATGCCGTGCGCCTGCCCGGCTTCACCCGGATCGATGCCGCACTGTTCTACAAGCTGTCCGACGCGGTGCAGGTGCAGGTCAATGTCGAGAACCTGACCGACACCGGTTATTTCCCGGCCGCGCACACCGACAACAACATCAGCCCAGGCGCCCCGCTCAACGCGCGGTTGGGGGTCAAGCTGCGGTTCTGAGATCCTTGCGGGCAGCAAGCCAGCGCTTGTTGCCTGCCTCGACCTCGCGCAGCGCCGCCAGCACCGAACGCTCCGGCGCGGTCTGGCCAGTGCAGCCCAGGGCATTGATCTGGGCATAGAACCAATACTGCCCGGCAAAGCCATCGATGGCCCGCAGCGCCGACACCGACTTCAGGAATGCGAGCCAGGCCGGAAACAGCCCCAGCCCCGCCTCGGCCCGCGGCAGGCTGTCCGCCCCGGCGAGGATCCGCGCCGCCCCATCGGGCTCCACGCAGAGCGGACGGCCCAGCCCGATCACG
>JBEGOD010000064.1:0-3222 GCA_041182185.1 Pseudomonadota bacterium | reverse complement strand
GCGCCAGCGCCAGCGCGAGATTGCGCCGGTTGCCCCTGAGGCGGGGGTGATCGAGCAGACCTATTACAATCCCGGCGAATGGGTCCCGGCCAATGCGCCGGTCGTCGCCGTGCTGCCCGATGCCCGCCGCAAGCTGCGCTTCTATGTGCCGCAGGACCGGATTGCCGCGCTGAAGGTCGGCGGCGCGATCCACTATGGCTGCGATGGCTGCGGCGATGCTGCGACAGCGCGGATCAGTTTCATTGCCCCACGCGCCGAATTCACCCCGCCGGTGATCTATTCGGAAAGTGCGCGGGCCAAGCTGGTCTTCCTGGTCGAGGCCATGCTGCCAGCCAGCGACAAGCCGCTGCCGCCCGGCCTGCCGGTCGAAGTCACGCCGCAGTGAGTGAGGCGCCTGCTATTGCCGTCCACGGCCTGACCAAGCGGTTCGGCCCCCGCACGGTGGTGGACGGGATCGACTTGACGATCATGCCGGGGCGGATCTGCGGCTTCCTGGGTCCCAATGGTTCGGGCAAGACCACCACGCTGCGGATGATCTGCGGCCTGCTGATCCCCGATGCGGGTGGCGGCGAAGTGCTGGGGTTGGAGCTTGCCACCCAGCGCCGCGCGATCAAGCACCAGATCGGCTACATGACGCAGAAGTTCGGACTGTTCTCCGATCTCTCGATTGCCGAGAACCTGGAATTCATCGCCCGCGTCTACCGGCTTGACCGGCGGCGCGAGCGGGTGGCGGAAACGCTCGGGAAGCTGGGCCTGACCAGCCGCGCGGACCAGCTGGCGGGCAAGCTCTCGGGCGGCTGGAAGCAGCGGCTCGCGCTGGCCGCGGCGGTGATGCACGAGCCGAAGATCCTGCTGCTCGACGAACCCACCGCCGGGGTCGATCCGCAGGCGCGGCGCGAGTTCTGGGACCAGATCCACGGTCTTGCGGCTGAGGGAATGACCGTGCTGGTCTCCACCCACTATATGGACGAGGCCGAGCGCTGCCACGAGATCGCCTATATCGCCTATGGCGTGATGCTGGCGCGCGGCACGATTGGCGAGGTGATTGCCGGATCGGGCCTCGCCGCGCTGCAGGGCGAAGGGCCGGGAGCGGACCGGCTGGCCGCCGCGATCGAGCAACGCCCCGGCGTGGCCATGGCGGCACCCTTCGGCACTTCACTCCACGTCTGCGGACCTGATCCGGCAGCACTGCGCGCGGCGGTGCAGCCCTGGGCTGACCGCATCCGCTTCACCCCCGCCGAACCAAGCCTGGAGGATGTGTTCATCCACCTGATGCGCGGCGCGACCGACAATTCGGTGGAGGCGCGCTGAGATGTGGGAACGGATCGGGGCGATGATTTTCAAGGAAGTGCGCCAGATGGCGCGCGATCCTTCGACCATTGCGATGATGTTCTTCTTCCCGATCATCCAGCTGGCGATCTTCGGCTATGCGATCAACAACGATCCGCGCCACCTGCCATTGGTGGTCGAAGCCAACGACAATTCTGCCTTCTCGCGCTCGATCGTCGGCGCGCTGCGCACCACCGGCTATTTCGACATTATCGAAGTCGTCGGCAGCTATGGCGAGGCGGACCGTCTGATTGCCCAGGGCAAGGCCCAGTTCGCCCTGACCATTCCGACCGACTTTTCCCGCCGCCTGGTGCGTGGTGACCGCCCGCAATTGCTGCTGACCGCGGATGCGACCGACCCGGCCTCGACTGGCCCGGCCGTTGCGGCGGTCAACGAGGCGGTCGCCCAGGCCCTGGCGCGCGACCTGATCGGGCCGCTGGCCGGACGGCAACAGGGCCCGCCGCCGGTCAACCTCGTGTTGCACCGCTCCTACAATCCGGAAGGGATCACCAGCCACAATACCGTGCCGGGGCTGCTGGCGATCATCCTGTCGATGACCATGGTCGCGCTGACCTCGATGTCGGTGACGCGCGAGACCGAGCAGGGGACGATGGAGAACCTGCTGGCCACCCCGCTGCGCCCGGTCGAGGTGATGGTCGGCAAGATCGTGCCCTATTTCCTGCTCGGTTTCGTACAGGTCTGCGTGGTGCTGGGCTTTGCGATCGTGGTGTTCAAGGTGCCCTTCGTTGGCTCACTTGGCCTGCTGCTGGCGGTGACGCTGCTGTTCACCCTGGTCAGCCTGGCGCTGGGCTTCACGATCTCGACCCTGGTGGAAAGCCAGGTCCAGTCGATGATGGCCTCGATGCTGTACCTGATGCCCTCGATCCTGCTGTCGGGCTTTGCCTTTCCCTATCGCGGCATGCCGGTCTGGGCACAGTGGCTGGCCGAACTCTTGCCGCCGACGCATTATATCCGGCTGGTGCGCGGGATCATGCTCAAGGGCTGGGAATGGCCGCTTGTGGTGCCGGAAAGCGGCAAGCTGGTGCTGATGCTGCTGGTGCTCGGCACGATTGCCGTACGCCGCTATCGCGACACCGTGGCCTAGGCCAGGCCACGCAGGATCACGTAGCCACCGATCACGATGACCAGGACCGCAAAGCCGAGCTCCATCGCCCGCTTGCGGCTGGCCAGGCGCTTGCCCAGCGGTATGCCGATCCCTGCGCCGATCACGCCGCCGACTACCATCAGGCCAACCAGCGCCCAATCGACAAAGCCCGACAGCGCATAGGAGGTTGCGGTGGTGAGGCCCAGGGCCGTGACCACGACCAGCGAGGTGCCGACCGCGATCCGCAGCGGCATCCGCGTTGCCATGACCAGCCCCGGCACGATCAGGAAGCCGCCGCCGATCCCGAAGAACCCGGCGAGCAGGCCGACGCCGAAGCCGGTTGGGATCAGGCGCGGGAGCAGGACCGAGGCGGTGCTGCGCTCCAGCCGCACGTCAGGATTGTCGGCCGTCTTGCGCGGGCGCAGCATCGACAGGCCGACCAGCACCATCAGCGCGCCGAATAGGGCGAGCAGGCGCTGCCCGTCCATCGCCTTGCCGGCCTCTGCCCCCAGTGCCGCGCCGACTACGCCGGCCAGCGCGAAGGTGACGGCGCAGGGCCATTTGACATTGCCGCTGCGAGCATGGCCCGCCAGGCTACTGGCCGCATTGAGGGCCACGGCCACGGCCGCGGTGCCGATCGCCGCATGGGGCGAGGACACGCCGACCACGTAGACCAGCAGTGGCACGGCCAGGATCGATCCTCCGCCGCCGACGAGCGCCAGGACCAGGCCAATGGCGGACCCGGCGGCAATGGCGGCCAGGATCGTTTCGGGGCCCATCGGCTCAGG
>JBEGOD010000063.1:0-3055 GCA_041182185.1 Pseudomonadota bacterium | reverse complement strand
GCAGCATAAGCTTGGCGCAGGCGGCCTGATCGAGCGTTGCGGTGCTGCTTGAGCCGGTCACTTCGCAGCCCGTAACCCGGCCATTGGTGCCCACAGACAGCCGGAACTTCACCACCCCTTCGGCTTCGCTGCGGATCGCGCTCTGCGGATAGTCGTTGGTCGTCACCCACAGGCCGGGGTTGCCCTTGGGCCGGGCGGGCTTGGTCGCAAAGCTGGGGCTTGGTGAGGGGCCAGGTTCGGGGAAGGTGACCTCGCCGATCCCCAGGCCATGATCCCCGGCACCGACCGGAGGCAGATCGATCGGCCCGGCCTGGTCGAACGGGTTGCGGTTGTCAGTCGGCGGGGGTGGGGCGAGCGCGGTTGTGTCTGGTTTGGCGCGCGGAGTGACAGTCGGCGTTGGGACTGGCTCCGGCGGCTTGGGGATAAACACGCCAACAAACTCATCCTTGATTACAGGAATGACCTTGGCTGCAAACCCCGTCACCAGCGCGTAACCTGCCGCAACATGGATCGCCCCAACCAGCGCCAGCGTGCCGAAGCGGCGGCCCGAATTGATGGTATCGACATAGGCCATAAGCACTTCTCCATCCTCTTGGCGCCCGGGGCGCCCTGCCATCTGGAGCGGGCCGAGTCGCACCGGGCGACTGGCCTTTAGGTAACATAATATCATTACATGTCGATGCAGAAAGTACAGCATTCCGTAGCGTCAACCAGTTGCCAATCGCAATTGACCCTGGCCCTGCTAGTCTCAAGCAAAAGGAGGAACCGATGCCGATTCTCTATGATTTTCCGCGCGCGCCCAGCCCGCGCCGGGCCCGGATCCTGCTCGCCGAAAAGGGCATCGCGCATGAGACGAAAATCGTCGACCTGGCCGCGGGCGAGCACCAGTCAGACGCGTACCGCGCGGTCAATCCCGGGCTGACTGTCCCGGCACTGGTGCTGGAGGATGGCACCGTGCTGACCGATAACGCCGGCATCGCCGCCTGGGCCGAAGCCTTCAAGCCCGAGCCGCCGCTGTTCGGCACGACGCCGATCGACAGGGCCGAGATTGCCAGCTGGAACAGCAAGGCCGAGGGTGAGTGCCTGATGGCCATTGCCGAGGCCATGCGCAACACCGCCCCAGCGATGAAGGATCGCGCGCTGCCTGGCCCGGTCAACTATGCCCAGATCCCCGAACTGGCTGAGCGCGGCAAGGCGCGGCTGCTGCACTTCCTCGACAAGCTCGACGCCCACCTGGCCGGCCGCGACTACCTCGCCGCCAGCGGCTTTTCGATTGCCGACATCACCTGCGGCGTCGCGGTCGATTTTTCGCGCGTGCTGCGGATCGATCCGGGCGAGGGCCGACCCAATCTGGCCGCCTGGCGCGCACGGCTGGCCGCGCGCCCTAGCTGGGGCCTCTGACCTGCCATGACACTATCACTCACCGTCCATGGTGCGGCCCAAACCGTCACCGGATCCTGCCACGAGCTGCGCGCTGGCGGGTCGCGGATCCTGCTCGATTGCGGACTGTTCCAGGGCTCGCGCTCGCTCGAGGCGCTCAATCACGAAGACCTGCCGTTCGATATCGCCGGGCTTGATGCCGTGGTGCTGAGCCACGCCCATATCGACCATAGCGGCCAGCTCCCGCGCCTCAGTGCAGCCGGCTACAAGGGCCCGATCTGGTGCACCGAGGAGACCGCCGAGCTGCTCCAGTTCATGCTGGCCGATGCGGGGCGCATCCAGGAGTACGAGGCTGAGCGCCGCAATCGCCGCCGCGACCGGGCGGGCGATGAGCCGTTCAAGCCGATCTACACCGAAGCCGATGCAATCGCCGCCGCGCGGCTGGCGCGGGTGGTCAGGCTGGGCGAATGGTTCGAGCCCGCGCCCGGCTTTCGCTGCCGCCTGTGGAATGCCGGCCATATCCTCGGGGCCGCCTCGATCGAGGTCGAGGCAGACGGAACCCGGCTGCTTTATTCGGGTGACATCGGGCCCGAGAACAAGGCGTTCGAGCGCGACCCGGATGCCCCGGCCGGCTTCGACCATGTGATCTGCGAGAGCACTTATGGCGACCGGACCCGCAGCAAGGTGACGATCGAAGAGCGGCGGCGCTTGCTGGAGGCAGAGATCCTGGCGGCGCGCGCGCGCGGCGGCAACCTGGTGATCCCGGCCTTTGCGCTGGAACGCACGCAAGAGCTGCTGCTTGATATCGCCATGCTGTCCAGCGCCGGGCGGATCGGCAATGCCATGGTCTTCGTCGATTCACCGCTGGCCAACCGGGCGACCACGGCCTTCCGCAAATATGCCGACCAGCTGGAGGATACCGGCGGGCGCGATATCTTCGGCCATCCTTCGATCCGCTATGTCAACGATGTCGCGGAATCGATGAAGCTCAACACCATTTCGGGGGCGATCATCCTGGCGGCGTCCGGCATGTGCGAGGCGGGGCGGATCCGCCATCACCTGTTCTACAACCTGCCGCGGCGGGATTCGACCGTGCTGTTCGTCGGGTTCCAGGCCGAGGGCTCGCTCGGCCGGGTGATCCTGGGCGGGGCAAGCCGCGTGCGCATTTCGGGCCGCGACGTGCAGGTGCGGGCCCAGGTGCGCGAGATCGACAGCTATTCCGCCCATGCCGACCAGGCCGAACTGCTCGCCTGGATCGCCAAGCGCGGGCCGATTGCCGGCAGCCTGCTGCTTGACCATGGGGAGAAAGCCGCAATTGCCGAGCTGCGCCGCCTGGCCGAAAGCCAGCAGCTGGCCCCCGCGCTCGTGATCCCCGAAATCGGCGAAACCTGGGAGCTGCCGCCTGGCCAGCCAGCGCGGCGCACCAAGACCGGCCGCACCGACCTGCGGCCCGCGCTGGGGCGTGACTGGCAGAACGACTACGCCGACCTGGCGACGAGTCTGAAGCGCCGCCTGGCTGAAATCCGCGATGCCGAAGCGCGGCAAAAGGCCATCGCCCAGATGCGCGCCGTGCTCGACAGCTATTCCGAATTTCGCGAACACAAGCGCGAGCATAGCGCCCACCGGCCGCACCGGCGCGATTAGCCGGTTGCTGCAAGGTCCTGACCGGGTGCCC
>JBEGOD010000062.1:0-7229 GCA_041182185.1 Pseudomonadota bacterium | reverse complement strand
CCGGCGACTGGCCGGGCGAACAGCACCACGCTGCGTTTCCCCAATTTGGGGAGCTTGCCCTTGGCATCGCGGGGAACGTCCACAAGATAGCGCAGCGCCTCACCCAGCGCGGTGCGCCCGCCGAGCAGGGCTTCGGTTCGCGCTTCGATATAAAGCCGCGCCCAGCCCGCGCGCAGCCCGACCGCCCGCTCGGGCTCGACTTCCGCCACCTTGCGGACCTGAGCCCTCACAACCACCGCCGCGGGCCCGGTCAGGTCGGCCAGGTCCGCATAGGTGACAGGTGGCGCAATCGATTCGCGCGGCGGCGAATCGGCAGCCGGCGCTGGCATGGCGAGAGCGGAAAACAGCAGTGCGAGTGTTCCGCGGCGAAACACCGCCAAACGGCTAGCAGGAACCGGTTTTTGTATGCGCAGTTTCATTCAATCGCCCTCAACACCGCGGATTCAGCGGGCCTTTCAACGCGTTCCAGCTTAACACAAGTGAATCGACGGTTAATGGATAAAGCGTTGCGCCCTTGCGCCCGCTTGGCTAAAGCACACGGAAATCCGGGCCATAGAACAATAAGGGCCCTACATTCTGGTCCATCCGGCGCTGGGCTGCGCCGGGCAATCCGGGTGGGTCGGCAGGGTGGATGTTAAGATTTTGGGTGGCCGTCCTGCCAAGGGGCGTCCGCCGGGTCCCGGGTTTTGGCCCGGGGCGGGGACTGACTAGGAGTGATGCGTCTGAATGGCTTACGCTGACCAGGAGATGAGTGGCAATCGCATTGCCTCATTCGTCGTCGTCGCCCTGCTTCATGTCGTCGTTGGCTATGCCCTTGTTACGGGTCTGGCCTATGAAGCCGTGCAGCAGGTCGTCAAGAAAGTAACGACTGTCGATATCAAGAAGGACGAGCCGAAGAAGGAGCCGCCGCCGCCGCCGAAGAAAGCTGCTGCGCCGCCACCGATCGTCGCGCCTCCGCCGAGGATCAATGTCAATGTCTCGCCGCCACCGGTGCAGACCGTCGTGACCCCGCCGCCTGCGGCGCCGGTCGTGCCGATCATTGCGCCGCCGGCTCCGGTGGCCCCGCCGCCGCCGCGCGTGCAGCCCAAGCAGCCGACGCCGAAGGGCAACCCGGCCAACTGGGCGACCACCAACGACTATCCGACCCGCGCGCTGCGCGAGGAACGCGAAGGCACTACCAGCTTCCGCGTCTCCGTTGGTCCGGATGGCCGCGTGACCGGCTGTTCGGTCACCAGCTCTAGTGGCAGCCCCGATCTGGATGATGCCACCTGCGCTAACGTGACGCGCCGCGCCCGGTTCAACCCGGCCACGGACGGTGAAGGCCAGCCCACCTCGGGCTCCTACTCCAACCGCGTTCGCTGGGTGATCCCGAAGGATTGACGTTTGAACTTCCCGGTCCGGCTTCGGCCGGACCATCGCCGGGACCTCGGGGGTACCGGCAGATTACCAACCTATTTCGCTTGAGAGGACTATTCGCATGCTTATCGTTGACCTCCTGACCGCGGCCGCCCAGGCAGCCCCGCAGAACAAGTTCGGCTTCAAGGAAGCGCTGGAGCAGGGCGGTTTCATCGCCTACGCTACCGTCGTTATCCTTGGTGTCATGTCGTTCGGCTCGTTCTTCATCCTGTTCACCAAGTTCTTTGAACAGCGCAAGATCCTGAGCCAGTACAGCGCGCTCAAGGCCTCGTTCTGGCGCGCTCCTTCGCTGAAGGACGGCGCTGCCAAGCTCGACAAGAACAGCGCCTGGCGCCAGATCGTCGACGACGGTCTCGCCGCTGAAGAAGCTCACGGCAAGATGACCGACGCCCTGGAAGCCCATGACTGGCTGCACGGCTCGCTCGCCCGCTCGGAAGCTACGGTGAACGCTCGCCTGGCGACCGGCCTGCCGTTCCTCGCCACCGTCGGTGCAACCTCGCCGTTCATCGGTCTGTTCGGTACCGTCGTCGGCATCTACCGCGCGCTGATCAACATCGGCATCGCCGGTTCGGCCTCGATCGACAAGGTCGCCGGTCCGGTCGGTGAAGCACTGATCATGACCGCTCTCGGTCTGCTCGTCGCCGTTCCGGCCGTGCTTGCCTACAACTACCTGCAGGCCCGCAACAAGCGCATCGCCGAGCTGCTTTCGGGCTTCTCGACCGACGTGCTGGCCAACATCAACTCGAAGGGTGCGGTCAAGCCCGCCGTGGCTCCGGCCCCGGCTGCTGCCAAGCCGGCTGCCGCTCCGGCCGCCAAGGCCTAAGCGTCAAGCGAGCTGCCACGGCAAGGTGTCGTGGCAGCTTGCTGCCAACCCAAGGACAGGATGTAACCCATGGCGATTTCAACGGGCGGCGGCGGCGCTGATGCGCCGATGTCGGAAATCAACACAACGCCGCTGGTCGACGTGATGCTCGTGCTTCTGATCATCTTCCTGATCGCGGTTCCGGTCGCGATCCAGACGATCCAGAAGCTCAAGCTGCCGATCATGGTTTCGAGCGAGTCTAAGGACAAGGTCGAAAACCTGCTGCTGACGGTCAGCACCACCGACTCGGGCGGCCGTAGCGCCGGTGAACCGGGCTTCGAAGGTGCGAACCTGGGCGGCGAATGCCGGATCTACTTCAACAACATCACGCCGGTCGATTCGGTCGAACTGCGTGACCAGGCGTTCAAGCGGCTCGACGCCATCGTCAAGCGCGCTGGCGGTCCGGAAGCCCTGCGGGACAATCCGGAACTCGTACCGCAGGTGCATATCCGCGGCGACGTGAACGCCCCGTGGCGCTGTATCGCAGGTGCGATCTACAACGTGCAGATCTCGGGCTACCCGACGGTAGGCTTCATTTCGACCCCGGTCGACCCCAACGGCTAAAGGGACGGGGTGGCTGCGGTCACCCCGCCCAATTCGCAATTCAGGAGTAAACCACCATGGCAATGTCAGGCGGCAAGGATGATGGCTCGCCGATGATGGAAATGAACACGACGCCGTTGATCGACGTCATGCTCGTGCTCCTCATCATGTTCATCATCACGATCCCCGTGGCGACGCACGCCGTGAACATCGACCTGCCCAACCCGTCGGCCCCGCCGCCGGATGTTGTCGTCAAGCGCGACAAGAACAAGGTCGTGATCATGCCGAACAGCGCGATCCTCTGGAATGGCGGCGAAGTGAACCAGGGCCAGCTGCTCTCGCTGCTGCAGGCCACCCTGGCGATCAAGCCGGAACCCGAGCTGCAGTACCAGCCGGACCCGCAAGCACCTTATGATACTTCGGTCCAGGTGCTGAACATCATCAAGGGTTCGGGCGTGACGGCCTTTGGCTTCGTCGGCAACGAACAGTACTCGGAGTTCAGCAAGCAGCCCGGCAAGTAAGCTTCGGCCAGCTTCAAGCGAACCCCAGGGGGGCGGAGCGATCCGCCCCCCTTTCGTTTGTCCGTCAGCCGCGCATCGGTCCCATCGCCAGTCCGGCCAGGCTCTCCGCTTCGAGCAGCAGTTCGTCGTCAGCCTGGCCTTGCGGCGTGCTTTCGCGGCCAACCATCACCAGGACCGGCACGGCCAGCGGGCTGACCCGGTCAAGGTGCACATGGTGAAGCTCATGCTGCGCCCGGTCGAGGACCCCGGCCAGGCGGCCCACATCGGTCATCCGCGCCCGCGCATCGGCCCAGGCCGCCTCGATAAGCAAGTGATCGGGTTCGTGTTTCAGCAGCACGTCATAGATCAGGTCGGTCGAGAAGGTGACCTGCCGCCCGGTCTTGCGCTTGCCCGGATGCTGGCGTTCGACCAACCCGGAAATCACTGCAACCTCACGGAAGGCGCGGCGCAGCAGGTAGCTGTTCTGCACCCAATCGACGAATTCATCCGTCAGGATATCGGGCGAGAGCAAGGCCGCCGGATCATCGATCGGACGCAGACCCCAGACCGCAAGCGCATAGTCATTGGCAACGAAGCCCAGCGGGGCAAGGCCACGCTCTTCCATCCGCCGCGTTACCAGCATCCCCAGCGACTGGTGCGCGGGCCAGCCTTCGAAACTATAGAACACCGTGTAGTGCCGCCCCTGGTGCGGGAAACTTTCGACCAGCAGCCGCCCTGGCGCGGGCAATTCGGACCGCCAGTCCTGCATCTCCAGCCATTCGCGCACGTCATCAGGGAATCGCGCCCAACCGGCCCGGTCTGCGAGCAAGGCCTGGACCCGCTGCGAAAGGTGCGTGGTGAGCGGCATGCGCGCGCCCATATAGCTCGGGATCTGGCCTGATCGCTTGGCCGCACGGACCCATAATTCGGTCTCGCGCATCGCCTCAACCTCCAAGTCCAACCCGGCGAACCGGAAGGTCGAACCGGGCTTGAGACTGGCCGCAAAGCTTTCCTCGACCCGGCCCAGCGCCTTGCCGTTGCGGAAGCGGACGGCGATCATCTCGCTGTCCATGATGATCCCGGCGTTGAGCCGGTAGCGGGCAGCATGGTCCGGATGGGTCAGCCGCCACAGCCCATCGCGGCCCCGCGTGATTCGCTGAAACCGGTCATAGGCGCGCAGCGCATATCCGCCCGTCGCAACGAAGCCGAGCACCCGCTGCCAGGTTGCGGCATCGACCCAGCCGAACGCTTCGGCGCTCTGGATCTCGGCGAGCAGCCCGGCCTCATCGAACGGCCCCGCACAGGCCCGGGCCATGACATGCTGGGCAAGGACATCGAGCCCGCCTGGGCGGAACGCCTCGCCATCGCGCTGGCCCTCGGCCACGGCCTCCAGCGCGGCGACAGCCTCAAGGAACTCGAACCGGTTGCCCGGTGCAAGCAGAGCCCGGCTGGGCTGGTCGAGCCGGTGATTGGCTCTTCCGATCCGTTGCAACAAGCGTGAGGAGCCCTTGGGAGCGCCCATCTGGACAACCAGATCGACATCGCCCCAGTCGACCCCGAGGTCCAGGCTGGCGGTGCAGACCAACGCCCGCAGCTTGCCGGCGGCCATGGCGCTTTCCACCTTGCGGCGCGCCTCGACCGAGAGCGAGCCATGATGGATGCCGATCGCCAGGTGATCCTCGTTCGCATCCCACAGCTGCTGGAAGATGAATTCGGCCAGGAAGCGGGTGTTGCAGAACACAAGCGTGGTGCGATTGGCCTTTATCGCCTGGTAGAGTTGCGGCACCGCCCAGGCAGCGGCGTGGCCGCCCCAGGGCACACGTGCCTCGTGCGGCAGGACGATCTCCAGCTCAGGCGGAGCGCCCTCCTCGCCTTCGACCAGCGCCACAGTCTCTGCCTCGCCGTGGGGTGCCAGCCAGCGGCGATAGGCTTCCGGATCGGCGAGTGTAGCCGACAGCGCAACCCGTTGCAGCATCGGCGCCAGCGCTTGCAGCCGGGTCAGCGCGAGCGCCAGCAGATCGCCGCGCTTGCCACTGGCGAAGGCATGGACTTCGTCGATCACGATCCGCTTGAGGCCCGAAAACAGTGTCGCGCTTTCCGGGTATGAGAGCAGGAGCGACAGCGATTCCGGCGTAGTCAGCAGCACGTGCGGAGGATTGGTCCGCTGGCGCGCCTTGCGGTCGGACGGCGTGTCGCCGCTGCGGGTCTCGAACCGGATCGGCAGGCACAGCTCCTCGGCCGGGAGCAACAGGTTGCGCCGCACATCATGGGCCAGGGCCTTGAGCGGCGAGACGTAGAGCGTGTGCAGTCCCTCGGGCGGCGCGCTGCCACCAAGCCGGGACGGGCAGAAATCGGCCAGCGTCGGGAGGAATCCGGCCAGGGTCTTGCCCGCGCCCGTATCGGCGACCAGCAAGCCATGCCGGCCCGCCACGGCAACCGTCAGCATTTCGCGCTGGTGACGGCGCAAGGCCCAGCCGCGCGAGGCAAACCAGCCAGCGAGTTCGGGAGGGAGCCCGGCGGATTCCATGCTCTGCATCTGGCACGCCGGCGCGCGAATGTCTTGCATCGGCTTGCCCCTGCGCATCCTGCCTGCCATCACTACTGCAGAGGTGATCGATGCAAAGCCTGGTTCCGCGCGACTTTGCCAGCCTGGAAGGCGTAGCCCTAGCTCTTGCGCTGGGCCTGCTGGTCGGGATCGAGCGCGGCTGGACCCAACGCGACCAGGCCGCCGGATCGCGCTTTGCCGGGATCCGCACCTTTGGCCTGCTGGGCCTGGCCGGCGGGCTGGGCGGCGCCTTGCAGGCCGCCTTCCCGGTGCTATCCAGCATCCTGCTAGCCGCAACCGCCGTGCTGGTGGTGATGGGCTATTGGCGCTCCACGCGCGGGCGGGCGGCGGCCCCGCCGGCAATCAGCGGCACCGCCAGCCTGGTCGGGCTGCTGACCATGGCCTGCGGCTTCGTTGCGGGTGCGGGTGGCCATGCCCTGGCCAGTGCGGCAACCGGTGTGATGGTACTGGTCCTGGCCATGCGGCACCAGCTGCACGACTGGGTCCGCAGTCTGGAAGAGCGCGAGGTCCTTGCCATCGCCCATTTCGCGCTGATCTCGCTGGTGATCCTGCCGCTCCTGCCCGACACGGCGATGGGTCCGCTCGCTGCCTGGCGGCCACGCCAGATCTGGCTGGTGGTGGTGATGGTCTGCGGCTTTTCGTTCCTGGGCTATATCGCCGCGCGGCGGCTGGGCGCATCGAAGGGCACCCTGGCGACCGCCGCTGCTGGTGCAGTGGTCTCTTCCACCGCCGTGACCGCCTCACTGGCTGGCCGGCTGCGCGATCGCTCGGGCGATGCGGCCATGCTCAATTCGGGCATCGCGCTGGCATCGGCGGTGATGTTTGCACGGGTGATGGTCCTGGTCGGCGCGCTCGCCCCCTTTGCCCTCGCCATGCTGCTGGTCTGGGCCCTGCCCGGAATGGCGGTCAGCCTGACCGGCGCCTGGCTGCTGGGGCGGCACCAGGCAAGTGCTGCGGCGAATGGCGAAGCGGCCTTGCCACTGCGCAACCCCTTCGCGCTCGGCCCAGCGCTGATCCTGGCGGCACTGGTGATGGTGCTGAGCGTGGCGGCGCGCTGGGTGATGGAGCGTTATGGCGATGCCGGCCTGGCGACAGTACTGGCGCTATCCGGCATGCTCGATGTCGATTCGGCAATCATAACCATGGGCAACCTGCCAACCGGCACGGTCGATCCCCGGCTCGCCGCCCTGATCCTGATGCCGCCGGTGCTGCTTAACACGCTGATCAAGGCCGGCACGGCGATCGGTGTCGCGGGCTGGCAGCAGGCCTGGCGCGGCGCAGCCGTTCTCGCCGCCAGCGGCCTGGCGGCCATGGCCGCGGTGCCCTGGCTGCTCACCGCGAG
>JBEGOD010000061.1:0-10472 GCA_041182185.1 Pseudomonadota bacterium | reverse complement strand
GTGCAGCAGGCGCCCGTCATCCAGCGCAAATTCACAGCTCGGCGCACCGGTGCCATCGCACCGCTGCAGCTTGAGCAACACCACGATCCCCTGGACTTGGGTAAAGATCTGGGCGGCCTCGCGGCCCTGCCGGTGCTGGACCATGCCCTCGGTCAATCGGTCACTGCTGCGCTCAAGCGCGACCCCGCCGGGCCGCTGGGCAGTGATCCGCACCTGATCGACCCAAGCGCTGCCAGCCAGCACCCGCTCCCAGTGTTCATTGGCCGCAAAGGTGACCGACTGCGCCCTTGGCTTGAGCGCCAGCCCCGCCCCGTCGATAGCCTGCAAGGCCAGGCTCGCGCCATGGCACCGCGCCAGCACCAGCGTTGCCAGCGTCCGGTCGCACTGGTGGCGCAGCGGCACCTGGCCCAGCGGCTCATCCGTCAGTTCACCCAGTAGCCAGCCTGCGACCCCACCGACCAGATCGGTGGCAGCCAGCGCACCAGGCGTAAACAACGCGGCCAACGCAGGCAGCTCGTCAAGAGCAGACCCGCCGGCGAGCCGCAGCAATTCCGCTTCAAGCTGCGCCCCGTTACCCGACTGGCGCCAGGCGTTCGATTGCGCCACCAGCCGCTGCTGGATCCGGCGCTGCGGGGTATCATCCGCCCGCAGCGCCGTCAGTTCCGGTCCGATCAACATCCGGACGCAGCCGCGCTCAGGGGCCGACGACGTCGTAGACGAAGGTCATGATCATGATGATCAGATCGTTCGACTGAAGTCCCTGGGCTGGGTTGGACAAGCTGCCGAACACGCCGGTCAGCGTATCGAGATCGGGCAGCGCGGTAACATCGATCTTGGGCAGGTTCATCTTTCTTCCCCTGGATTGGCGACAAGGCGAAGCTGCCTTGCCGCGCGAGCCTCACCGGAGGACCGCCCGGAGATGAAATTAAAAGATTGTAATCGGACCCCGCGATCAGCAGAGAAGCGCCGATGAGCGACAATCGGCCCAGCATTTCGCCGCCCGGCATCATGCCCCCCGGCACCCGGTTCGATCCTTCGCTGGCCGCGCGGATGATGACCCGCCACGGCCACGGCGGCTGGCTGGGGATCCGCTATCAAGATCATGGCGAGAACTGGGTCGAGCTGGCACTGCCCTGGCGCGAGGAGCTGGTCGGCATCGATGCCATCGCCGGGGGCATGGGCGTACTCGCCTCTGGTCCGATCATCAGCCTGATGGATAACGCCACCTCAATGAGCGTCTGGACCACGACCGGTCAGTTCGTGCCCCATGCCACGCTGGACCTGCGGGTCGATTACATGCGCGCCGCCACGCCGGGCCAGACGGTGATCGGGCGCGGTGAATGCTACAAGCTGACCCGCACCATCTCCTTCATCCGCGGGATTGCCCACGATGGCGATCCGGCCGATCCGGTGGCTCACGTGATCGGCACCTTCATGGCCACGCATGGATCCTACCTGTGAGCGCGCTGCCCCTCACCCCCTATGCCCAGGCGCTGGGCATCGAGATCGACCATGACGAGGCGGGCGAACCGGTCCTGCGGGTCGACTATTCCAACCGCGTCGCCGGGCGCCCTGGGTTCCTGCATGGCGGGGCCATGTCGGGCCTGATGGAGATGGCGGGCTTTGCCGCGCTGCAGGCGGAACTTGCCCGCCGGGGCGAGACAATGCGGCTGAAGCCGGTCAACATCCAGGTCGAATTCATGCGCGGCGGGACCGAACAGATGACCTATGCCAAGGGCACCGTCACCCGCGCCGGGCGCCGTGTGGCGCTGGTCAATGCCGAAGCCTGGCAGGATGACCGGAGCAAGCCGATCGCCCTGGCCCAGATCAAGGTGCTGCTGATCCCCGCCGAATGACGACGGTGAGACCGGCTGCGTCCGGCACCTCCTCTGCTGCCTTCAGTTCGACCTGTTGCGCATCGGCGCGGGACCGATTGCGGACTGCTGCTGGCACGCCTGGTTCATAAGCCACCAGGTCTGCACTACCCAGCCAGCGCGCTTCGCGCAGTGTCAGGTCATCGGGATCGGCCGAACGCAGGATAATCTCGAAGCTGCCGCCAGCACTGCCAGCCGCGCCGTCCAGCCAGGCGGCGACGTCTGCGCCCTCCACCAGAGGATCAAGCATCCCGCCCGGAGCCAGCGCCGCATCCATCACGCGCCGCCGCTCCCGGCCATCGGGCCAGCGCGCCTTCATCGCCGCACGGGCTGCATTCAGCCCTTCGGCAAGCGTTCCGAGCGATGCTGGCAGCAGGCCTTCCAACCGCAGCCGGAGCGCCTTGGCCAGCCCAGCCGAGACCCCGCCAGTCGAAACCGCGACCAACACCGGGCCGCGCTCCAGCAAGCTGGGAGTGGTGAAATCGCAGAGCTCTGGCCGGTCGACCACGTTGACCAGCAGGCCGCGCGCCTTGAGTTCGGCGGCGGCCACTTCCGGCTCATCCAGCGCTACGAAGGCCAGCCGCGCCTGTGAATCATCCGCCCCGACGATCCGCGCGCCCGCGCGTTCCAGCAAGCGCCGCTTGGCCTCTGCCGCCTCCCCCTCGCCCAGCACGATCACCGGCTGGCCGGCGAGGCGGTGGAACAAGGGCAGGCTGTGCAGCATCAATCGAGCCAGGCCGGAACCCGTTCGGCCGCGGTGATCGCTTCGGGCAGGATCCGATCGGCCACCACGGCGAACTGGTCACCATCGACCATCACTTCAGCCACGAAACCGCGGCTGTTGTAGGACGAGGCCATGGTTGCACCATAGGCCCCAGCCGTGCGGAACACGGCCAGGTCACCGGCCGCGAGCGCATCAATCTCGCGGTCCATGGCGAAAGTATCGCCGGTTTCGCAGATCGGGCCGACGATATGCGCAGTCATCCGCTGGCCAGTCGGCTTCACCGCCTCGAAATCGTGCCAGGCGCCATACATGGCGGGCCGCGCCAGGTCGTTCATCGCCGCATCGACGATCACGAAGGGCGTATTGTTCGAGCTGCGCTTCACGCGGATCGCGCGGGTCAGCAGCACCCCGGCATTGCCGACGATCACCCGGCCCGGCTCGAACATCAGTGTCACGTCCCAGCTGCTGCAGACGCGGGCGACCATGGCGCCATATTCGGCCGGGGTCGGATAGACCTCGCCCGCCTTGTAAGGGACGCCCAGCCCGCCGCCGAGATCGGCATGGGTCACGGTCTGGCCATTGGCGCGCAGCTCGGCGATCAGCGCGCCCAGCTTGATGAAGGCATCCTCCAGCGGCTGCAGGTGCTGGAGCTGGCTGCCGATATGGACGGCGACGCCGCGCATATCGAGCCCCGGCAGGGCAGCCAGGCGGGCATAGATGCCGGCGGCGCGATCGATCGGCACGCCGAACTTGTTCTCGGCCTTGCCGGTCGAGATCTTCTCATGCGTGCGGGCATCGACATCGGGATTGACGCGCAGCGCGCAGGCGGCGCGCAGGCCGCGGGCAGCGGCGATCTCTGCCAGCTCGATCCCCTCTTCCTCGCTCTCGATATTGAACTGGCCGATCCCGGCATCGAGACCCTGGACCATCTCGCGCGGCAGCTTGCCGACGCCGGAGAAGACAATGTCCTGCCCCGGCATGCCGGCGGCCAGCGCGCGGGCCAGTTCCCCGCCCGAAACGACATCGGCGCCAAAACCTTCGCGCTGCATCACCCGCAGCACGGCAAGATTCGGGTTTGCCTTGATCGCAAAGGCCACGTGCTTCTTCGGCAGCGCAGCCAGCGCTTCGGTAAAGACGCGGGCGTGGCGCTCCAGCGTGGCGCGCGAATAGACATAGACGGGGGTGCCGATTTCTTCGGCAATGCGGCTCAGCGGCACGCGCTCGGCGTGAAGCTCGCCGTTGATGATCTGAAAGTGGTCCATGGGCTTTACTCGTCGGAAGGGGGCAGGTCGAACGGATCGTCAGTGCGTTCTTCCGATTTTTTTCGCAGCTCCACGCTGCGTTCCGGGGCAGCCTGAGGCGTCACAACCAGCAGGGCCTCGGCCTTGGGGCGCTCCTCGCGGCCATAGGGCGGCGGAGGCAGGTCCTGGCCTGCCTTCGGTTTCAGGTCCGCACGCTGCCCGCAGGCGCCCAACGCCAGCAGCAGGACAGCGGGAAGGACCAAGGGGCGCATTGCGATCACTCCAGGCCCAGCGCCAGGCGCGCTTCGGCCACGCGCTGCCTTACCTGCTCGGGCGCGGTTCCGCCATAGCTGGCGCGCGAGGCGACCGAGGCATCGACCGAGAGCGCGGCAAACACCCGCTCATCGATCCGGGCGTCGATTGCCTGTAGATCGGCCAGCGGCAGGGCATCGAGGGCCACGCCCCGGCTCTCTGCCAGCTTCACCGCCGCACCGGTGATGTGGTGCGCCTCGCGGAACGGGATATTGGCCTGGCGCACCAGCCAATCAGCCAGGTCGGTCGCCGTAGCATAGCCCAGCTCGGCCGCGGCGCGCATCCGCTCGGTCCGGAAGGTCGTGCCGGCCACCATGCCCTCCATCGCGGCCAGGCACAGGGTCAGCAGGCTGGCGGCTTCGAACACCGGCGGCTTATCGTCCTGCATGTCCTTCGAATAGGCCAGCGGCAGGCCCTTCATGGTGATCATCAGGCTAGTCAGGCTGCCGATGATCCGCCCGGCATGGCCCCGCACCAGCTCGGCCGCATCGGGGTTCTTCTTTTGTGGCATGATCGAACTGCCGGTCGAAAGTGCATCGGGCAGCGCGGCAAAGCCGAACGGCTGGCTCGCCCAGATGATGAACTCCTCGGCCAGGCGCGAGAGGTGCAACGCGATCTGCGCCGCCGCCATCAGGTAATCGAGCGCGAAATCGCGGTCCGACACGGCGTCGAGGCTGTTGCGGGTCGGTTCGCTGAAACCGAGCGCCTGCGCCGTCGCCTGCCGGTCAATCGGGAAGCCGGTGCCAGCCAGGGCGGCAGAACCCAGCGGACACTGGTTCAGCCGAACGCGTGCATCGGCCAGCCGCGACCGGTCGCGCGAGGCCATCTCGTAATAGGCCATCAGGTGATGACCGAGCGTTACCGGCTGCGCGGTCTGGAGATGGGTGAAGCCCGGCATGATGCTGGCCGCATGTTCGCCAGCGCGGGTCACCAGCGCATTCTGCAGCGCTTGCAACCCGGCATCGGCCTGGTCGACCGCATCGCGCACCCACAGGCGGAAATCGGTCGCGACCTGGTCATTGCGGCTGCGCGCGGTGTGCAGCCGGCCGGCGACCGGGCCGATCAGTTCGGCCAGCCGGCTTTCGGTGGTCATGTGGATGTCTTCAAGGTCCCAGTTTTCAGGGACGCCATTGGCTTCGTATTCGGCCGCAACCTGATCCAGCCCGGCAGAAATCGCCGCCGCATCCTCGGCGCTGACGATGCCTTGCGCGCCCAGCATGGCAACATGGGCCTTGCTTGCGGCCACATCTTGCCGCCACAGCGCCTTGTCGAAGGGAATCGACGCATTTATCTCGCGCATGATCGCCGAGGGTCCCTCGGCGAACCGTCCGCCCCACATTGCATTGGAGCTGCTCTTGCTATCGTCCCGCTCGCTCAAGTTCGCCATCCTTGGCTGTGCCCTGCTGGTTGGGGGGTGCGATAGGGAAAGCAAGGCCCCGGCGCAACCTGCCGCGTCACCGGCAGGCGGAGAGCTGTCCGGCACGATCGACCGCAGCCGCAAAGGCAGCGAGCTGCCCGATTTCACCTTGCGCGATGCCAGCGGCAAGACGGCCGAGCTCGCCAGCTTCAAGGGCAAGCCACTGCTGATCAACCTCTGGGCCACCTGGTGCGCGCCCTGCGTGGCCGAACTGCCAATGCTCAACCAACTCGCCAAGGAGCGCGAGGGCAGTCTGAAAGTGCTGACCATCTCGCAGGACATGCCCCCGGCCGACAAGGTCGCCGGGTTCCTGAAGGCACGCGGCGCGGACAGGCTGGAGCCGTGGCTTGACCTGGATGGCGAGTTGACCGTGCAGTACAAGGTCACAGTCCTGCCGACGACGATCTACTACAACGCCGAAGGCCGCGAGGTCTGGCGCTATGTCGGCGGGCATGATTGGAGCAACGCCGAAACAAAGCAGATGCTGGCGGAAAAATGATCGTCGGGTTCGATCACGTCCAGCTGGCCATGCCGCAGGGCGGCGAGGACATGGCTCGGGCGTTCTATGCTGGCCTGCTGGGGATGACCGAAGTGCCCAAGCCCGAATCCCTGGCTGCGCGCGGCGGTTGCTGGTTCGAGCTGGGCCCGGTCAAGCTGCACCTGGGGGTCGAGGCGGATTTCCGGGCCGCGCGCAAGGCGCACCCGGGCTTGCTGGTGGACGATTTCGATGCGCTTTGCGAGGCCTTGCGCAGGGTTGGCCATACAGTGGCGGACGATCGCCTGTTGCCTGGCGTTCGGCGCGCGCATGTGGCTGACCCGTTTGGCAACAGGATCGAACTGATCGAGGCTTGATGGCGCTTTGGGCCTAGGCCGCCAGTCCGCGCCGGCATGGCTTGACGAGAACGGGCCCCTCGCTGTCGCGCGGGAGTTTCCCGGTAAATATCCCCCGGGCATCCTCTGATGCCGGAAGCTGGTGGGCGCTGACGGGCTCGAACCGCCGACCCTCTCGGTGTAAACGAGATGCTCTACCAACTGAGCTAAGCGCCCGGCCCTGAAGCCAAGGACCGCGCGCCTAGCGCAAAGCGCCCGGGCTGTGAAGCCTATACCAGCGCAGCGGCCTGATTCCCGAGCTCGGCAAAGTAGCGGGCCATCCCGTCAGCGGCCTGGTCCGAGAGGGTGATGAAAGCGCGGCGACGATCGGTCTCATCCTCCACGCGCTGGAGCAAACCACTTTCACTCATCTGCCCGATCCAGCGGAGCGCGGTAGTGGGCGGCACACCGCTGGCGATGCACAGCGAGGTAACCGAAACGCGCGCGTGCTCGGCCCGCGCGGCCGTCAGGTCGAGCAGCAGGTCCCAGGCCGGATCGGCGACGAGATCGCCCTCGAAGAAGCGTGCCCGCAGTTGCCGCTGGCGGATGATCCGGCGCACCAGGCGAGGATCGGGCAGCGCCGGCCGCGCGGCGCGGACCAGTCGTTCGCTGCCGTCGCCGGAAGCCGCGGCAAAGGCCGTGTTGGGGCTTTCGAACCGGAACACCGAATCGCGGCCATCGGCCCTGCTCCGCTCCGGACCTTCGAGTCGCTCCAGCCGCTCGGCGATCTGGCCAACCTGTTCGGTCAACCGCAACAGTACCAGCCGGTCTTCCTCCGAGAGTTCGCGCAGCCGCAGGTTGGGAATCTTGGCCAGCACCCGGCCCAGTGCAATCACGCGTTCCGCCCGGCTGGGATCGACGAGGATCTGGGGGCAGGACTGGTCAAGACAGGCGAACACATCATCCAGCGCCGCAACCGTGGTCGAGACGATCAGGTGCGCGCCGCAATTGGCCGCCCGCAGGTCTAGCCGGGCCAGCGCCGCCAATTGCGCCCCATCAACGACCGGGCAATCGAGCAGGACCACTTCGCCCAGCGGCCGCGCCTCGCCTTCCAGCAGGGCTGCAACCTCACCCGCCTCGGCAATGCGGAACCCCGCCGCTTCGGCATCGTCGCGCAGCGAATCGCGGACATGGCCGCGGTCGGCATAGATCGACAGCGCCAGCGGCAGCCCGGCGGCATCATTGGCGGGGGCGCTGTATGCAAAATTGGCCTGAGACATAGCTTTACGACTCCGGTTCGGATTGAACAGGAGTAGAACAAACAGGGACTATGTCAAGATTGATCAGTCGACGAAGGGATCGCGCACCAGAATGGTGTCCTCGCGCTCGGGCGAGGTGCTGACCAGGGCCACCGGTGTTTCGATCAGTTCCTGCACGCGCTGGATATACTTGATCGCCTGGGCCGGCAGATCGGCCCACGAACGCGCACCGGCCGTAGTGCCGCTCCAGCCTTCCATTTCCTCGTAGATCGGCTCGACATTGGCTTGGTCCGCCGCGTGGCTCGGGAAATAGTCGAGGATCTTGCCGCCGAGGCGATAGCCGGTGCAGATCTTCACCGTCTCCATCCCGTCCAGCACATCGACCTTGGTCAGCGCGATGCCAGTGACGCCGGAAATCGCGCAGGACTGGCGCACCAGCACGGCATCGAACCAGCCGCAGCGCCGCTTGCGGCCCGTGACAGTGCCGAATTCGTGGCCGCGTTCACCCAGGCGCTGGCCGGTCTCATCCTCCAGCTCGGTCGGGAACGGGCCCGAGCCGACGCGGGTAGTATAGGCCTTGACGATGCCGAGGACGAAGCCGGTGCTGGCCGGACCCAGGCCCGAACCGCTCGCCGCGGTGCCGCTGACGGTGTTGGAGCTGGTGACAAAGGGATAGGTGCCGTGATCGACATCGAGCAGCACGCCCTGCGCGCCTTCGAACAGGATCCGCGCCCCGGCCTTGCGCACCTTCTTGAGGCGCCGCCACACCGGCTGGGCATATTGCAGCACGTATGGCGCAATCTCACGCAAATCGGCCAGGAGGGCCGCACGATCGACCGGCGGCTGGCCGAACCCGGCGCGCAGCGCATCGTGATGGGCGCAAAGCCGGTCAAGCTGGGCATCGAGCGCATCGAGGTGGGCCAGATCGCAGACCCGGATCGCGCGGCGGCCGACCTTGTCTTCATAGGCCGGGCCGATTCCGCGTCCGGTCGTGCCGATCTTCCCCGATCCGGCGGCGGTTTCGCGCAGGCCATCGAGATCGCGGTGCAGCGGCAGGATCAGCGGGCAATTGTCGGCAATGGCGAAATTCTCGGTATTGATGACCACGCCCTGGCCTTCGAGCTTTTCGATCTCGCTCTTGAGGTGCCAGGGATCGAGCACCACGCCATTGCCGATGATCGACAGCGTGCCGGTGACAATGCCGGAAGGCAGCAGGCTGAGCTTGTAGGTCTGATCGCCCACCACCAGGGTGTGGCCGGCATTGTGCCCGCCCTGGAAGCGGACCACGGCATCGGCGCGGCTCGCGAGCCAATCGACGATCTTGCCCTTGCCCTCATCGCCCCACTGGGCACCAATCACGGTAACATTGGCCACGGTGTTGCGATTCCTTCTGCGCTCGCGAAAACCGTGCCGCGCCCTAGGGGAAGCCATGGGCAAGGGCAAGGCGAAGCTGGCCCAAGCGATGTGACAATGCGCGACAAATTGCGACCGTGCCGTTCACCTGCCAGCAACCCGACCGGTCGCACCCAGTTGGGCAATCGCAATCATGAGGGAATATCAATGAGCAAGACCCTGCTGTTATCGCTTGGCGCAGTGGCACTGATTGGCACCACCATCGCCCAGGCCGCGCCCGGCGATCGCCTGCGCGAACGGCTGAAGGACCGGATCGAGGCGCGCCAGGGCGATGAACGAGACGGCCGTGATGCCAATGCGCCGCGCATCCGGCCCGACCAGACCCTGGCCTATGGCAACGACCCGCTTCAGGCGCTCGATTTCTACAAGGCCAAGGGTGCTGCCGGCCCCGCGCCGCTGGTGATCTTCGTCCATGGCGGCGGGTGGAAGCGCGGCAGCAAGGATGTGGCGGGCAGTCGCCATGCACCCGCGCATTACACTGGCCTGGGCTACAACTATGCATCGCTCAATTATCGCCTGGTCCCGGCTGCAACAGTGGAGCAGCAAGCGGCCGACGTTGCCCTGGCGGTCAAGGCGCTGCTGGACCGGGCGCGCGAGCTGGGGATCGATCGCAGCAAGGTAGTGATTACCGGCCACAGTGCCGGCGCGCACCTGGTCGCGCTGGTTGGCACGGACGAGCAATACCTCCGCGCCGCCGGCCTGTCCTTCGCCGATATCGACGGAGTGATGCCCAATGATGGCGCGGCCTATGATGTTGCCGCGCAGATGAAGGACGGCGGGCCGATGATGCAGGATACCTATGTCCAGGCCTTCGGCACCGATCCTGCGCGGCAGCGGGCCCTTTCTCCCACCCTCCAGGCCGGATCACCCAACGCGCCCAATTTTCTGCTGATTCATGTCCAGCGGCAGGATGGCGTGGCCCAGGCCAAGGCGCTGGAGGCCGCCCTGCGGCGCGGCGGGACCGCAGTCGAGCGGCGCGAGTTCGAAGACCGGGGCCTGCAAGGCCATGCCGAAATCAACCGCCAGCTCGGCAATCCAGACTATGCGGCGACGCCAGTGGTCGACGCCTGGCTGAAGAGCGTGTTCGGGCGTTAGCGGGGCGGCAAGCGCGTAACCTGGACTTCCTGCCGGGTGAGCGTGCAGCCAGCGAAATGCGTCAGGAACGAGGTGTCGGCTGCATCGCGGCCGACCCCGATCTTGGCCATGTCGGCGCCGGTCGCCATGCCGGTTGCATCGACCAGATGCCAGGCGCCATCGAGAAACACCTCGGCCACCGCGTGGAAATCTGGCGGCGTCACGCCCGGCCCATAGACGCTGACGAACCGCGCCGGCACGCTGGCCGCGCGGGCCAGCGTGATCAGCATGTGCGCATAGTCGCGGCAGACACCCTGGCGCTGAACAAAGCTTTCGAGCGCCCCGGTG
>JBEGOD010000060.1:0-4217 GCA_041182185.1 Pseudomonadota bacterium | reverse complement strand
GCCGGGGTGCGGCTTCGAACAGCACGACGCGGTGACCGCGCAGCGCCGCGACGCGCGCTGCCTCCATTCCGCCAACCCCGCCGCCCACGATCACGACCTTGCCCGGCGTTCCGGATTGGCCAAGCTGGTCCTGATCGAGCGCAAGCTCATGGCCGGTCTCGACATTAACCGCGCAGCCGAGTCTGCCGACGTCGAACAGTCCGCCAACGCAGCCCTGATTGCAGGCGATGCAGGGCCGGATTTCCGCGACCCGTCCTTGCTTGGTCTTCCTGACGATATCGGGATCGGCGATGTGCGCCCGCGTCATTCCAACCAGATCGGCATCACCGGCGCGGATCGTCTGGTCAGCCTCTTCCAGCGTACGAAAGCGGCCGGTGACGATGGTGGGGACCTTGACGGCCCGCGTGACCGGCACGGCTTCCGGTAGTTCATAGCCAACCGGCTCGTGCATTCCCCCGATCATCTTGGGAAAGCTGTGATAGCTGCCAAGGCTGACGTTGACGAAGTCGATCAGCCCCTCGGCCTCCAGGGCCTGTGCGGCGCGGATGTTTTCCGCCGTCCCGACGCCGCCGGCACTGCCATCGGATGCCAGCCGGATGCCCAAGGCGAAATCCTGCGAGGTCGCGGCGCGGCAGGCGCGCATGACCTCGAGCATGAAGCGCATGCGGTTCTCGAACGAGCCGCCATATTCATCCTCGCGCCGGTTTATGTTGGGCGAGAGGAACTGCTGGATGAGATAGCCGTGGGCGCCGTGGACTTCGGCACCGTGCAAGCCGGCTTTCTCGCAGCGCGCGCAGGCCGCGGCATAGGCGGCAACGATTTCATCGATCATCGCCTTGCTCATCGGAACCGGTACGTCCGCGCCCAGCGGGTTGGCGACCGTCGAGGGCCCCCAGGGCGGCGATCCATCAAGCGTGCGGCCATTGTGCCCGGCATGCCAGATCTGCTGGAACACCTTCATGCCATGCGGCTCCACCGCATGCAGCAGTTTGGCATAACCCGCATCGAGCGTCGGATCGATCATGTTGAGCGGGGCGAGGCTGGTGGGATGCACTCCCAGGATTTCCAGGATCGTCAGGCCGACCCCGCCCCTGGCGCGGCGTTCGTGATAGGCGATCAGATCATCGCTCATTACACCGCCGCCGATCGCGGTGGCATGCGCGGTCCGCACCACGCGATTGGGTACTAGGCAGCCGCCAATGCGGATCGGTTCAAGCACGTGGGTCAGCGCCATGTCAGCCAAATTCCTTGCTCTTGAGGCTGCGGAGCAGCGCCTGGTCGATGGCATCGATCTGCCGCTCGGGCGGCCATTGCTCGCGATCGAACACGGCCTGGGTCACAACTCCGATCAGCATGGCGAGCAGGTCGCGGGCGATGGCCGGCCGCTGTTCGGGCAATAGGTCTGCAAAGCGTGGATCGGCGCTCAGGGTGTCCGCGATCCGTGCAACGAATTCGCGCACGCGCTGGCGCTGCTCGGCAGAAAATTCCGGGTCGGCAATCGCCAGTCCCCAGAATGAGAACCAGACCCGCCAGTTCCGTTCGACCTTCGCCTCGATCGGCAGGAGCGCATGCAACAGCGCCGCGACATCGCCGCCGCCGGCTGGCTGGGAGGCTTCGGTCAGTTCCTGAGAGCTCAGGGCGGCGTGCCGGTAGGTCAGCAGCATCAGGGCGCGCTTGTCGGCAAAGTAGTGCGTCACAGACTTGGTGCTGAATCCGGCGGCTTGCGCCACGGCTCGCACGGTCGCTGCATCGGCGCCGCCTGCGGCCACAAGGTCGGCAGCCACTTCGGCGAGCGCAAGCCGGCGCTGCCCGTGATCTATTGCTGCGGGCATGGATCGGCCAGGAGCTGAGGCAGCTCGGCATCACTGGCCTGCAAGAGGCGGGCAATCCAGCCGTGGAAGTGTTGAAGCCCGCCTTCGTTTCGGCCGTACTGGACCTGCGGCATCAGGCCGGTCGCAAAGACCTTTTGCTGGAAGGCCGAAGTCGGCAGATCCTCTTCGCCAACAACCCGGCCCAGAAACGCGCACAGGTCGCCCATTTCCTTGCGGGTCTGCGCATCAGGGGGAGTTTCGGCCAGGAAGGTCTGGATCGTGATCGACTGGCCGACTTCAGGGCCCGGCAGGACAATCGAAAGCAGTACGCCGCGTTGGCCATTGGGGTAAAAAGTGTTGATCGAAACAGCGGGGAACAGGATCCATTCGCCAATCAGCAGCGGATCGACCGGCTCGGCTGCTGCTGGCAAGCGGCCCAAGGCATAGAGATCGTCCTTGGCAGCTACCCCCGGACGGCCGCGCGGAGCGATCACCCGCTGGTGCGGGCCTTGATTGAAGTAGAACGCGCGATTGCTGCGATCCGGGCCGAAGGTATCGCGATGCAGGACGGGCACGTGGTAGAATTCTAGATGGGCATCGAAGGCCAGCTTCCAGTTAGGGCCCGGCAGGGTTTGGCTTTCGACGAAGGTCCAGCTTTCCAGGCCGAAGCCGGCCACCAATGCGTCGATCCCTGCCAGCAGATCGGCCGGGTCATGCGGGCTGGCGGGATCGAGGATAACCCAGATCAGTCCGGCTCGCTCGGCCACGGGGAAGCGCTTCAGGGCCAGCGCTGCCTTGTCGATGGCGCCAAAATCGGCCGAGCTGGCAATGCCCAGCAGCGCGCCGTCCTGCGCAAAGGTCCAGCCGTGATAGGGACAGGTGAAGCGGGCGGCGGAACCGCAGCCGTTGGCGACGGCCGCGCCGCGGTGAGTGCAGCTGTTGAGCAGGGCATGGACTGCGCCATCGCGTGAACGGACCAGCAGTACCGGTATCCCCGCGACGTCGACGGTCTTGAAGCAGCCCGGCTCGGGCAACTCGCACGAAGCAGCCAGGACCAGCGGGACCCGACGGAAGATCAGCCGCTTTTCAAGTTCAAACTGCTCGGCGTCGACATAGTTGCTGGCGGCTGCGCTCACCACAGCGGGGGCCAGCGGGAAGGTTGCTTCCGCATCGTGCCTCAGCAGGGCGCCAGCTTGCGCCTCCAGTCTGGCCCTTGCGGCTGGCGAGAGGTCGGGGGCAGGCCGCAGCCCTCCCGCTCCTGCCGTCCTGTCCAAAGTGCCGTCCATGGTCTGGCTCCCGCTGCTACGAGGACGATCTGATTATCTTGTTTGCAACAGGTGTTGCATAATCACTTTTGCCAGTGGGAGTTGGACCGCAGGCCCCGCGGAATGGGGACAGGGACTGCTTGCGGGGGCAGCATGCAGGAAGCCAGTCTTGCGAGTGGAGGCTGCCTTGCGTCAGACTGTCAGCGGGCCGAACATGTTCCCGTTCGCGGGCTGCGCGGGAGCGGGCGGCCGGCGGCCGTGCCGGTCGGTTGGCCTTCCTCGATCGCCAGCTGTCCATTGACCACAACGAATTGCATCCCGCGGGAGAACAGGGCTGGCCGGGCATAGTCGGCGCGCGGGGCGAAGCGGGCGGGATCGAAGGCGATCACGTCGGCAAAGGCCCCCGGTTTCAGCTCGCCGCGGCCGGCCAGGCCGAAGATGCGGGCCGTGCGGATCGTGCTGGCGGCGATGAAGGTGCGCAGGTCGATCACCTTCCGCTCCTTGACGTAGGTGGCATATTTGCGCACGAACGATGCGTAATAGCGGGGATGGCCGGCCGATGCGTCGGAACTGGTCACCACCCAGGGCTGCTGCATGAACGCGGCGATATCGGCCTCGCTCTGGTTGAACGAAGCTATGCCAACCTCGTCCAGCTTGAGCACGGCGATGGCGGCGGCAACCGGATCGGCGCCTTGCTCCTGCGCGATCGCTTCGAGCGTCTTGCCCGCGACCGGGCGCGGGCCGGAAGTTATCAGGATCGCTGCCGGGCCGCCCCGGCGGCGCAGGTTGTCGGCGATTTCGGGCTGCATCCGGGCGAGGGCGGCCTCGTCGGCGAAGCGACCGAGCATCGCCGCCCGGCCGCCGTCCTGGGCCCAGCGTGGGATCAGCGCGGCCGAGAGGCGCGTGCCCGAGGCTGACCAGGGATACTGATCGGCGGTGACCACCTGTCCCGCTGCCTGGGCGGCCGTGATGTGCGCGATGACCTGCGGTGCCAGCCCCTGAACGTCGGTACCCAGCGCCTTGATATGGGCGACATGGACCGGAATGCCGGCCTCGCGGCCGATCGCCAGGGTTTCATCAATCGCGCCGAGCAGGCCGATCGAGTAGCTGGCCTCGTCGCGGATATGGCTGTCATAAAGGC
>JBEGOD010000059.1:0-6313 GCA_041182185.1 Pseudomonadota bacterium | reverse complement strand
CCACGCCTTGTCCGGCGCGACGGCCTGCAGGCGGTAGATCGTGCCATCGTCAGCCGTGCCAGCAACCACGCGGTGCGAAACGCCCGCGAGCGAGTCTCCGGCCTGGGCAACCAGCTTGGTCCAACCGGCTTCGGCAGTTGCCTGCGAAGAGAAGGCGCCAACCTGGACGCCAACCCCGCCAGAGGTTGCCGCCGGAGCGGCCTGGGTTGCCGCAGCCGTCGGTGCAGGCGCGGCCGAAGGCGTACCGGCATCCGCCGAACCCGCCAGCGCCGGCGGGCGGCTCTGACCTTCGGAGGCGGCGAAGCTGACATCGCCGGTCCCGTCAAAGGTCTTGCCACCGGGATTGGCCGGAGCGGTCTTGTAAGGTTCGGCGGGCGGCGCAACCACGCTGCCATCGGCGACCAGTTCGGGATCGGTCCCGCGATTGGTGAACCACCAGATCCCGCCGACCACGGCCGCCAGCAAGGCCATGCCGACCACGAAGATCAGCAGCATCCGGCTGGTGTCATAGCCTTCATATTCGCCGCCATCGTCATCCCCGGCGCTTTCCAGCCAGGGCAGGCGTTCATCCGGTTCGTTCAGCTCAAGCTGTTCGGTTTCCAGCCGGTCATCGTCCTGCTCGTCCCAGCTTTCATCGCCGCGGCGATCGTCGTTTGCCCCAACCATCACATTTCCTCCACCGCCTCAACGCCAAGAAGCGCGAGGCCATTGCGGACAAGTTGCCCGATTTGCGTGGCAAGATAAAGCCTTGCGCTGGTAAGTGCGGCATCCTGTGCCACGATGAAGCGCTTTTCGGGCCGGTCGTTCCCGACATTCCAGTAGCCGTGGAAGCCAGCTGCCAATTCCTGGAGGAAAAAGGCAACGCGGTGCGGCTCGCGCGCCGCAGCGGCGGCTTCGACCAGTCGCGGGAACTGGGCCGCCAGCTTGATCAGGGCAAGTTCTTCCTCGCCGAGACGGTCGATTGCCGCATCGTCAGGGGCCAGGCCCTCGCCGGCGGCCTTACGCAGGGTCGAGCAGATTCGCGCGTGGGCATACTGGACGTAGAAGACCGGGTTGTCCTTCGAGGCTTCGACCACCTTGGCGAAATCGAAGTCCATCTGCGCTTCGGGCTTGCGGGTCAGCATGGTGAAACGGACCACGTCCTTGCCCACTTCCTGCACCACTTCGGCCAGGGTCACGAAGTTGCCCGAACGCTTGGACATCTTCACCGGTTCGCCATTGCGCAGCAGCTGGACCATCTGGACCAGCTTGACCTCGAACGGGGTGGCCTTGCCCTCGGCCCCGGTCATGGCGGCAACGGCGGCCTTGATCCGCTTGACCGTGCCGGCATGGTCCGCGCCCCAGATATCGACCAACGCGTCGGCGCTCTGGGCCTTCTGGAAGTGGTAGGCGAGGTCGGCCCCGAAATAGGTCCATTCGCCCGTGCTCTTCTTGATCGGGCGGTCCTGGTCATCACCGAACCTGGTCGAGCGGAACAGCGGCAGCTCGACCGGTTCCCAGTCCTCGGCCGTCTTGCCCTTGGGCGCCTCGAGCTGGCCATCATAGACCAGGTCATGCGCCCGCAGCCAGGCTTCGGCCTCTTCCGGCTTGCCGGCGGCCTGCAGCTCCGCCTCGGACGAGAACAGGTCGTGATGGATACCCAGCAAGGCCAGGTCGGCCTTGATCATCTCGAGCATGGCGGCGACGGCGCGGGTGCGGAACGGCACGAGCCAATCGGCTTCGGGCGCCTGCGCGTACTTGTCGCCGAATTCGGCGGCAAGCGCCTGGCCGACGGGGACCAGGTATTCGCCCGGATAGAGGCCTTCGGGAATCTCGCCCACGGCTTCGCCCAATGCTTCGCGGTAACGCACGTGGGCTGAACGGGCCAGGACATCGACCTGCGCCCCGGCATCGTTGACGTAGTATTCGCGGATCACCTTGTGCCCGGCAAATTCCAGCAAGGTCGCCAGGGCATCGCCCACCACCGCGCCGCGGCAATGGCCCATGTGCATCGGGCCAGTCGGGTTGGCCGAGACATATTCGATGTTGACCGTGCTGCCCTGGCCCATGGTGGAACGGCCATAGTCGGCGCCCATGGCGGCGATCGCCCGCAATTCAGCCAGCCAGGCGGCGGCGGCGACGCGCAGGTTGATGAAGCCGGGTCCAGCGATCTCGGCGCTCGTCACGCCGGGCACCTTGAGCAGTTCGGTGACCAGCGCTTCAGCCAGCGCGCGCGGATTTAGGCCGGCCGGCTTGGCCAGCACCATCGCCGCATTGGTCGAAAGATCGCCGTGCGTCACGTCGCGCGGCGGCTCCACGGTCACGGAACCGCGATTGAGCCCGCCCGGCAGCGTACCGGCGGCTTCAAGCGCATCGAGCGCGGCGGAGATATGGCCGGCAAAGGCGGCGTGAATGGTCAAGGCAGCTGTCATGGCGCGCCGGTTAGACGGTTTACACAGGAAATGGAACCTTCCCGCAGCGGCAGGCCCGGATCAGCGCGTAGCGTTGTAGGTCAGCTGGTCCTGGGTAAGCTGGAAGCCGACCAGCACTTCGAAGGTCGCGCGCGCGACAGCGGCCTTGACCTCGGGCCGCGACAGCGGATCGACCGCGGCATCGGCATCACCGGCCTTGCGCCTGCGGGTAATCTGCTCGCGGATATCGGCCGGCAGGCTGGCTTCGGCCTTGTCGACATAGGCGCTGGCCGAACCGCTGGCCTGGGCGCGTTCCTGGCCATCGGCGAAGTTGATGGTGACCGAACCGACCCGCTTCGAAATCACCGCGCTGCCGCCGCGCAGGACCGTCACGAAATAAGGCAGCGTCACAGACCGCGCGCCGCGCGCATCGGTGCGGCGGGCCAGCACGTCAAAGGTGGCGGCGGTATAGACCTTTTCGCCGCTTTCGTTGCAGGTCGAGCGGACATTGGTCAGCGCGCCGACCAGGTCGATATTGTCAGCCGTGGTCACGCCGGCAGTGCGGAACAGGGTGACGTCGCCGGTGTAATCCGGCACGCCAACGGCCGGGCAGGCACTGCGCACGTCGGTGATGCCGACACCTTCGTCGACCACCAGGTCGCCGGTCCCGCGGCACCCCGCAAGCGCGGCAGCAAGGGTAACGGCGGCAATCAGGCGGGTGCGGGGCGTCATTCTGGCAGGTTCCTGTCCTTGGGCAGAACTTGCCCTAGCGGCGTCATTGCCAAAACGCTAGGGGGGCGAACATGAACGCGCCCTTTCAACAGCCCGACAAACCCGAACTTCGCCTTCTGCTGGCCGCCCCGCGCGGCTTTTGCGCCGGGGTCGACCGCGCGATCGAGATCGTCGAGCGCGCGCTGACCCGCTATGGGGCGCCGGTCTATGTCCGGCACGAGATCGTGCACAACCGCTTCGTGGTCGATGGCCTCCGCGACAAGGGCGCCATTTTCGTCGAGGAACTGGACGAGGTGCCCGATGGCGCGCCGGTGGTGTTCAGCGCCCACGGCGTGCCCAAGTCGGTTCCCGCCAATGCCACCGAACGCGGGCTCGACTGGCTCGATGCGACCTGCCCGCTGGTCAGCAAGGTCCACCGCCAGGCCGAACGCCAGATCGAGGCCGGGCGGCACATCCTGTTTATCGGCCACAAGGGCCATCCCGAGGTGATCGGCACGTTCGGCCAGGTCCCCGAAGGCACGATTACCCTGGTCGAGACGCTGGCAGATGCATGGGCACTCGATTTTCCCGCCGATGCCGCGCTGGCCTTTCTCACCCAGACCACGCTGTCGGTCGATGACACGGCCGAAATCGTCGCCGCGCTGCGCGAGCGTTTCCCCAGCATTGCCGGCCCCAAGGCAGAGGACATCTGCTATGCCACGTCCAACCGCCAGGCGGCGGTCAAGGCGATTGCCGAGGAATGCCAGCTGGTGCTGGTGATCGGCGCCCCCAACAGCTCGAACTCGCTGCGGCTGGTCGAAGTCGCCCAACGCTGCGGCGCCGACGGGCGGCTGATCCAGCGCGGCACGGAAATCGACGAGGCCTGGTTCGCTGGGGTCACCACCATGGGTCTGACCGCCGGGGCATCGGCCCCCGAAACCCTGGTCCAGGAAGTAATCGACCGGATCGGCCAGTTCCGCACGGTCGAAGTCGAGCAGGTTGTCACGGCCGAGGAAAAGATCGTCTTCAAGCTGCCCCGGCAGCTGGCGGACTAGTTTCGCCGTGGCGGTCTACACCCACCTCGGGGCCGAAGTCCTGGGCCAGCTGGTCGCGGAATTCGACGTCGGTGAACTGACCTCGGTCAAGGGCATTGCCGAAGGCATTTCCAACAGTAACTGGCTGGTCGAAACCACCGGGCGGGACGGCACCGGCGCGCGCTTTATCCTGACCATGTACGAGTTCAGAATCGAAGTGGCGGACCTGCCCTTCTTCCTCTCGCTGCTCGATCACCTCTCGGCCCGGGGCTGCCCGGTCCCACGCACGATCCATGACCGGCAGGGCAACCTGTTTCGCTTGCTGGATGGCAAGGCCGTGGCGCTGATCGAGTTCCTGCCGGGCGTATCCGTTAGCGCACCGACGCCAGGCCAGGCCCATGCGGTTGGCCGCGCACTGGCGCAAATGCAGCTTGCCGCCGCCGACTTTCCCAGTCAGCGCGAGAACGCGATGGGCCGTGCTGAATGGCAACGATTGGCCAGCGAATGTGGCCGTGCAGGCTTGGCCGCGATCGATGCCGGTTTTGCCGAACTTGTGGCACGCGAACTTCCGGCTACGATCGCCCAATGGCCCGATGGCCTGCCGCGCGGGACGATCCATGCCGACCTGTTCCCGGACAACGTGCTGATGCTGGGCAGCCAGGTGACCGGCCTGATCGACTTCTACTTCGCCTGTACCGACCTGTTTGCCTATGACCTGGCCGTCACCCATGCCGCCTGGTGTTTTTCGAACGATGGCAAGCTCTTCAATCCGAAGCTCTCGGCTGCGTTGATCGCGGGTTATGAGGAAATTCGCCCGCTTTCGGATGCGGAGCGTGCCGCCCTGCCGCTGCTGGCGCGCGGGGCCTGCCTGCGCTTTGCTCTGACGCGGGCCTGGGACTGGGTCAACACACCGGCCGATGCGCTGGTGACGCGCAAGGACCCGCTGGCCTTTGGGCGGCGGCTGGAATTCTACGCCGACCCGGCCAATGCCGGGGTGTTCGACGCGGCATGAAGCGGGTCGAGGTGTTCACCGACGGGGCCTGCAAGGGCAACCCCGGCCCCGGCGGCTGGGGCGCGGTGCTGCGCATGGGCCAGCATGAACGCGAAATGTCGGGCCACGAAGCCCACACCACCAATAACCGGATGGAGCTGACCGCGGTGATCCGCGCGCTTGATGCGCTGAAAGAGCCGTGTCACGTCGCGCTGCACACCGACAGCCGCTATGTGATCGACGGGATCACCAAGTGGATCTTCGGCTGGCAGAAGAACGGCTGGAAGAATTCGCAGAAGAAGCCAGTGCTCAATGCAGATCTATGGCAGGAGCTGCTGGAATCGCGCCAGCGCCACCGGATCGACTGGATCTGGGTCAAGGGCCACGATGGCCACCCGGAGAACGAGCGGGCCGATCGCCTGGCGAGCGACGCGGCCCTTGCCCAGAAGGGTGTCTAGCCGGCGGTCGTATCGACCACTTCGGCGCCCGGACCGTTCTTGAGGATCGATTCGATCGCGTTCTTGGCGCTGGCCTTGCTGCTATAGCCTTCGGTCCAGAAGATCGTTTCCGAGTTATAGCAGAAGTAGGCGACGAATTCGCCGGCCTTGTTCTTACGGATTTCGAAACGGTGAGCCATGACGGGTATTCCTCCCAAGTTTGCGACGACAGTCCCAGCCTAGCGGCAATTGCGTGATTCGCTAGCGAAACCGTTTGGGATCATAAGGTAAGGGATCGACCGAGCCCGCGGCCTGGCCAAGGATCAGCCGACGCGCGACATCGGCCGCTGCCGGCGCGGTCTGGATGCCAAAACCGCCCTGCCCGGCAAACCAGAAGAACCCGGGCTCGCGCGGGTCGAAACCGTAGACCGGCAGTCGGTCGGGCGCGAAGGTGCGCAGGCCAGCCCAGCGATGCTCGATTCCGCGGATCGGCCAATCGACGACATGCTCGAACCGGTCGATCGCCAGGGCCACGTCCAGTTCCTCGGGCGCGGCATCACAGGGCGGTGATGGCGTCTCGTCATGCGGGCTCAGCCACAGCCGCCCGGCCTCTGGCTTGAAGTAGAACAGCCCGTCGATCCCCAGGACCAGCGGCAGATCCGTCGGCGGGCCTTCGCCCAGCCGCAGCTGGGCGACCGTGCGGCGGTAGGGCTGGATCCCGAGCGGGCGGACGCCGGAAAGTTCGGCCAC
>JBEGOD010000058.1:0-7299 GCA_041182185.1 Pseudomonadota bacterium | reverse complement strand
AGATCGTCGCGATCGAATTAATCTTGGACGCGGTCGAAGCAACAACCGCTGCCATCAGTGCGGCGAAGACCAGCCCCAACAGGCCGCTGGGCAGGTACTGCATCATGGTCGGATAGGCTTCATCCGGCTTGGCGAGACCTGGCGCCAGCACCACAGCAGCGATCCCCGGAAGTACCACGATCACGGGCATCAGCAGCTTGAGGAAGGCAGCAAAGACGATGCCTTTCTGCGCTTCGGGCAGATTCTTGGCGGCAAGCGCGCGCTGGATGATGTACTGGTTGAAACCCCAGTAGGACAGGTTCGCGATCCACATCCCGCCAAGCAGGACCGACAGGCCCGGCAGATCCTTGTAGAACGGATTGTCGGGTGTCAGGATCATATCGAACTTGCCGGGCAGTTCGGTGGTCAGGCGGGTAAAACCGCCGACGATACCGGCGTCGCCACCGATCTCGGTCAAGGTGATCCCTGAAATCAGCAGGCCGCCTAGTACCAGCAGCGTAACCTGGACGATGTCAGTCAGCGCAACGGCCTTGAGCCCGCCGTAAATCTGGTAGAGCAGCGCAAAGCCGCCGAGGGCAAACAGGGCGACGTCCTGATCGACCCCGGCCACCTTGTTAACCGCGATCGAGCCGAGCCAGACGATTGAAGTCAGGTTCACGAAGATGTAAAGCGCCAGCCAGAACAACGCCATCAGTGTGCGGATTCGGGTGCCGTACCGCTGCTCAAGGAACTGCGGCATGGTGACGATATCGTTCTTGAGGAAGATCGGCAGAAAGAACTTGCCGACGATCAGCAGCGTAATCGCCGCCATCCACTCGTACGAGGCAATGGCCAGACCGATCGCATAACCCGAACCGGACATACCGATGATCTGCTCGGCGGAGATATTCGCAGCGATCAGACTGGCGCCGATTGCCCACCAGGGGAGATTCTTCGAGGCGAGGAAGTAGTCGGACGAATCCTTCTGGTGTCCAGCCTTTTCTCGGCTAACGAATTGCGCCAGGCCAAAAATGAAGACCGCATAGATTGCGATCACGGCGATATCGATCGTTGCGAGCCCCATCCGGCTTCTCCCCACTGTTTGGTCTTTTGTTGCATTAATAGTATAATTAGGCAATAGCCAATCGCGATACGGCCGGTAGGGCCGGTTCGAGATGCACGGGAGAGAGGCCATGGCGAATTATCTGGAAGGCAAGCTGCCGCTGGTGGCGATCCTGCGCGGGCTCGAACCGGGCCGCGCTGGGGAGGTCGGCGAGGTACTGGCCGAAGCGGGGTTCGACATCATCGAAGTGCCCCTCAATTCGCCCGAGCCGCTGCGCAGCATCGAGGCGATCGCCAAACGGCTGGGCTCCCGTGCATTGGTTGGTGCAGGAACCGTACTGGCCCCGGAGCAGGTCAACGCCGTGGCCGAGGCCGGCGGACGGCTGATCGTATCGCCCAACAGCAACCCGCGCGTGATTGCCAGGACCGCAGCGCTCGACATGGTCTCGCTGCCAGGCGTCCTGACCCCGACCGACATGTTTGCCGCGATTGCCGCCGGGGCCACCGGACTGAAGATCTTCCCCGCCGAACTGTTCTCTGCGGCCGCGCTCAAGGCCGTCCGCGCGGTCCTGCCGCCGGCCCTCCCAGTCTATGTTGTCGGCGGGATCAATGCTTCCAACATGAGCGAATACCTCGCTGCCGGAGCCATCGGCTTCGGCATGGGCAGCGCCCTGTTCAAGCCAGGAAAGCCGTTGGAGCAGATCGCCGCCAATGCCGCCGCGATTGTGGCGGCTTTCCGCGTCGCTCAGGAGTAAGACCAGTGCGGACGCCCCACCACGCCGTCTCACTGCTCGCATTCGCTGTTTTGGCCCTTGGCGGCTGCATGCAAGCGGTGTCGCTAGCATCCAGGACCGCCTCGTCGAGCCGACCGAACATCGTCTACATCCTCGCCGATGATCTCGGATATGGCGATCTGGGAGCCTATGGCCAGCGCGTCACGCGGACCCCGGTGCTTGATCGCCTGGCCCGGGAAGGGATGGTCTTTACCCGGCACTATGCCGGCTCCACCGTCTGCGCGCCTTCGCGCGCCTCGCTGATGACAGGCAAAGATACCGGACATGTAAGCATCCGGGGCAACCGCGAGCTGGGTTCGTTCCTCGACGAGGAAGAGCGCGGACAACCGCCGCTAGACGCCGACGAGCCGACGCTGGCCGAAGTACTGCGCAGTGGCGGCTATGCCACCGCAATCGTCGGCAAATGGGGTCTTGGCGGGCCGGACTCGCCCGGCGAGCCGCAGCGCCGCGGGTTTGACTATGCCTTCGGCTACCTCGATCATAAGCAGGCGCACAATTATTACCCCACCCACCTGTGGGAGAACGGCAAGCGCTTTGCCTTGCGAAATCGGTTCTTCATTCCCCATGCGACCATGGCGGGCACTACGACCCGAGCGGAGGACTACAAGTTCTATGCCGGACTGGATTATGCGCCGGACTTCCTCACGGCGGCCGCCATCCGTTGGCTTGGCGAACGCAAGCAGGACCAGCCATTCTTCCTCTATCTCGCCTATACGACCCCGCATGCGGCGCTGCAGGTTCCGGACGATGAGCTTGCTGCCTACGAAGGCTTGCCGGACAAGCCGTTGAACAGCGGCGACTACACCCCGCATCCGCGCCCACGGGCGGCACGTGCAGGGATGATCAGCCGGATGGACACCGACATTGGCCGGGTGCTCGCCGCGCTCGATGCCAATGGACAGCTTGGCAATACGCTGGTGATCTTCGCCAGCGACAATGGGCCGGGACGCGAGGGCGGTGCGGACCTGGACTTCTTCGCCAGCACCGGCGGGTTGCGCGGCGAGAAGCGCGATCTCTATGAGGGCGGCATCCGGGTGCCGATGATCGCCTGGTGGCCCGGTCGGATCACCGGAGAGAGCCGCAGCAATCATGTTTCGGCGTTCTGGGATGTGATGCCAAGCCTAGCCGAGCTGGCCCGGGTTAAAGCACCACCGGGGCAGGGAATAAGCCTAGTCCCGACCCTGCTGGGCGGCACTCAGCGCCAGCATGAATACCTCTATTGGGAATTCCACGAGCCTCGCAAAGCCGCGCAGGCGGTACTGATGGGGAACTGGAAGCTGATCCGCCATCGTGGCACCGACCGGGCAAAAAGTGCTGACCGTCTAGAACTATTCGACCTTTCCTCGGACCCCTTGGAGCGCACCAATGTGGCTAAGGCCCAGCCAAAGGTCGTGGCCCGGGGCTTGCGACTGATGGACCAGCGCCAGCCCTCACCCCAGCGCGAATTCAATTTCAATTAGGCGCAACCGCACCGATATCGGTTCCTCCGGTTCGTAACGGCGTGCCGAAAAAATCGACTGTCGGCTCGGCCGTGACATGGGCGAACACGCCCTGCCTGGCCGCCGGGAACGGCGGATGCCGAATAGCTGAACCGCCACCTAGCGCCGGACTGCCGGGGCGCAGCCGGTAGCCCAGCGGATCACTGGCGCCGGGCTGGACGAATAGCGGCGCGCCCATGCGGGCCTGCCGGTCACGCGCCACGAAGTCGGGATTGAACCGTCCAGCGAACAGGTTGCCCGCCAGGTCCAGCCCTCCGGGCAGCTCGATCCGCAATTGCTCACCGATCATCGCCTCGCGCGAGACAGCAAAGATATTGTTCCGGATCACCGCATCGCGGGCTCGTAAGTCGATATCGGGATAGAGCCCCGGCCGGATGAACACGGTGTTGTTATAGATGTGGATCCCGCTTGAAGGGATCGTCCCTTGCGAGAATGGGCTGAACCAAACAGTGTTGCCAGCCTTCTCGCGCAGGCCATCGTTGACGCTGATGTTGTAGCGCCAGATCACGTTCTGGTTGTTGCCGAGGATCTCGATAAAGCCGCCCTCGCTCTCCTCGGAGTAGTTGTATTGGTACAGCACGTTGAGATTGCCGTAATCGACGTGCATCCCATAGCTGTCCTTGTAGCCGCGCACCTGGCGCGATCGGTTGTGCTGGGCGACGATATCGCGGGAATTGATCACCCAGGCCCCGCTGCCCCGCCCCACCATCCGGCCGGGCACGACCGACGATCCGGTCCGGTCGAAGTCGTTGTCTTCGATCAGGGCATTGCGCGCGCCTGCCAGCTGCACCGCGCTTCCGCCCAGGTCGGCAAAGCGGTTGCCCCGGATCACGATATCGCGATTGAACCCGGCCTCTGGATCGCGCGAATGGGCATCCTGCCGACCAGTCCCGATCCCGGCGTGGCCGATCTGCACCCCGAACCGACCGCTGCGGCTGATGTCGTTGTCGGCAATCACGAGATCACGGAAGTAAGCCGGCTTGCCATCCGTAACCCGGCTGGTCGCAAAGCGGATCGCGCTGATGATCACCCGGTTGAAATCGTCCTCCGTCCGGTCGTTGATCCGCTGGACCAGGACATCCCGGATCGTGAGCCGTTCGAGGCGGAAATGGCTCAGAACGCCACCGCCATCATTAAGCACTTCGATCCCGAAGCTACGTTCGGCCGGTTCCCCCGGGCGCGGCTCGCGGATGTCGTTGGTGATCTCGAGGTCGCTGATTTCGATATGCTGCTGGTTGCGGATCAGGATCGCGGCGGCATGGCCATCACCGGCGATGACCGGCTTCGGTCCTTCGCCATAGGCTCCGATCCGCAGCGGACGGCCCGGCGCGCCCGACGCACCCGACGCACCCAGCACCAGTTGACCGGCAAAGCTGTCACCCGCGCGCAGCAGGATGCGGTCACCGGGCTGCAGGGGAGCCTGCCCGATCCGGGCGAGCGTGCGCCACGGCTGCTCGGGACTGGTACCGGATGCCGCGTCATCCCCGTCAGAACTGAGGTAATAGTTCCTTCCGGAACCGGCCCCTTCGGCGCCGGCAGTGGCAATGACGAACAAGATTGCGAATAGGCTGACGAGCACAGCCAGCCACCGCCGCGACGATCGGTCAAGGCTGGCGTTATTCGCCACGCTTCGCCCGCTCATCGAGCAGGCGGATTGCTTCGGTCAGCAGCTCCGCGGCGGCGTCCCTCGCCCCTTTCGGATCGCCGCGCTCGATCGCGAGGTAGATCTTCTCGTGATCGCCTACGCTGGCCATCGGCACGCCCTTTTCCGAATTGGTCAGGCGGATCGAAAAGCGCAGCGCCGTCTCGATCACGTGGCTGAACTGCACGAAGAACCGGTTCCCGCTGGCGTGCAGGATGGCGATGTGAAAGGCGATGTCGGATTCGAGTGAATCCAACCGGCCGGCCGCGGCTTCGCGCATATCGTCAAGGCGCCGCCCGATTTCCGCAATGGCATCGCGGTCTTGGCGTTCGGCGGCAAGGGCCGCAGCGCTCGGTTCAATCCCTTGCCGGGCGACGAGGAAATCGCGCATCAGTTCGAACGAAAAGCGCCGCTGCAGGATCCAGCGCAGCACGTCGGGATCCAGGATGTTCCACTTTGCCTCGGGCTCGACATAGGTGCCACGGCGCGGGCGTGAGCCGACCAGGCCCTTGGCGGTCAGCATCTTGACCGCCTCGCGCACCACGGTGCGGGACGTATCGTACTGGGCCGCCAGGTCCGCCTCGATCGGGAGGCTGCCGTCCGGCGCGCAATCCCCACGCACGATCTTGCCGCCGAGTTCCTCGACCAGTTCGTGCGTGAGATAAACCGAAGCCATCAATTACCTCCCGGAAGTGCGGTCACACCCGCCCGCCATCGATCACGAAGTGCTGATTGGTGATCATGCGGCTGTCGTCTGCGGCCAGAAACAACGCCAGGTTGGCCGCGTCAACCGGTTCGATCCGTTGCTTCAGGCAAACCTGTTCCATCCAGGCCTCTTCCGCCTCTTGCGTCAGCCACAGGTCAAGCTGGCGCTGAGTGACGACCCAGCCCGGCAGAATCGTGTTCGCCCGGATCCGGTCGACCCCGTAATGCCGGGCGAAAGCCTTGGTCAGCCCCAATAGTCCGGCCTTGGCGGTAACATAGCCGGGCATCTCGCTCGGCCCCAGCAGCGCGTTGATCGAGGAGAAGTTGATGATCGCGCCGCCGCTCCCCGCTGCGCGCATCAGCTCCACCGCACGCTGCGATGCGAAGAAGGCACAATCAAGGTTGACCGCCATGCAGGCCCGCCAGCCTTCCTCGGTCATTGCCAGGGGGTCATGCCGGGTATCGTTGGCAACGTTATTCACGAGTACATCGAGGCCACCAGCGGCTTCCGCAAAATCGGCGATCGCGCCCTTCAGCGCGCCGGCATCGGTCACGTCGACCCGGCGGAACCAGGGACCTTCCAGCCCCGCATCAGCCAATTGGTCTGCCAAGCCCTCGGCTGCTTCAACCGCCAAATCGAGATGGCCCACCCGTGCACCTTGCGCCGAGAAAGCCTCGACCATCGCAGCACCGATCCCGGTCGCGCCGCCCGTTATGAACACCTTGCGTCCACGCAGGCTGGGATAGGTTGCAAAGTCTGGCATCAGTGGCTTTCCCGTTTCACTTCATCCCCGCTCTTGCCAACGAGGAAATCGAGGTCCGCGCCGACATGCGCCTGGAGGACGTGGCGGCGATGCAGCGCGACATAGCCGCGCGTGGTGTCGAATTCCTCCGGCGGACGCAGTGCGGCGCGCCTCGCTAGTTCTGCTTCGGAAACCAGCACATTGATGGTTCTTGCCGCAGCGTCCAGTTCGATCTCGTCGCCGGTCTCGACCAGGCCAAGCGGACCGCCGATAGAGGTTTCAGGCGAGGTATGGAGAACTACGGTGCCAAAGGCTGTGCCGCTCATCCGCGCGTCGGAGATGCGAACCATGTCGGTGACGCCCTGTGCCAACAGTTTCTGCGGCAAGGGCATATTCCCAACCTCGGGCATCCCGGGATAGCCCTTCGGCCCGCAACCCTTTAGCACCAGCACCGAGTTGGCATCGACCTCCAGGTCGGGATCGTCGATCCGGGCCTTGAAATCCTCGATCGTCTCGAACACAACAGCTTTCCCGCGATGCTGCAGCAGGTTGGGTGACGCCGCACTGGGCTTGATGATCGCCCCATCGGGCGCAACGTTGCCGCGCAGCACCCAAATTCCGGATAATTGCTTGAACGGATTGTCCAGGGTGGCAATCACATCGGGATTGTAGATTTCCGCGCCGGCGATCTGTTCGCCCAGCGTTTGTCCGCCGACGGTCTCGACATCGAGATGCAACAACCCATCCAGCGCCTGCATCAGTGCTGGCATGCCCCCGGCATAGTGCAGATCCTCCATCAGATAGGCGCCCGATGGCATGATGTTAGCCAGCAATGGCACATCTCCGGCCAGGTCATCGAAGTCTTGCAAGGTCAG
>JBEGOD010000057.1:0-23005 GCA_041182185.1 Pseudomonadota bacterium | reverse complement strand
GTGATCGCCAGCACCAACGTCGAACTGCCGGTCGGCAGCATTGTTCTGTCGAGGGCACATGGCTGGCGCGATCACTACCTGGCTCCGGCGGCGCAGCTCCAGCCATTGAGCGCCGCTGACGGGCCGATCCAGCGCCACCTTGGACTCTACGGCCTGACCGGCATCACCGCCTGGGGCGGCATCCACGGCGTGCTGAAGCCACAGCCGGGCGAAACGCTGTTCGTCAACGCCGCTGCTGGCGCGGTCGGCTCCGTCGCGGTGCAGCTGGCAAAACGGGCCGGCGCGCGGGTGATCGCCTCGGCCGGATCGGATGCCAAATGCGCCTGGGTGACCGGCACGCTTGGCGCGGATCACGCGATCAACTACCGCACCGAAGATCTCGCTGCCCGGCTCGCCGCACTGGCACCTGATGGCCTTGCGGCTGCCTTCGACAATGTCGGGGGCGAGCAGCTTGAGATCCTGATCGATGCGATGGCGCCGCGGGGGCGCCTCGGCTTGTGCGGGGCGATCGCGCTTTATGATGGGCCCAATTATCGCGCCGGCCCGCGCAACCTGTTCGCGGTGATCGAAAAGCACGTCAGCCTCACCGGCTTCAACGCCGGGTTCTATTATGCCGAGGCGCCGCGCATCATCGCCGATCTCGCCGCGGCGGAGGCCGAAGGCACGCTGGTCAACGCAGAAACGATTGTCGAAGGGCTGGAGGCGATGCCGCAGGGCTTCGTCGACCTGCTTGCAGGGGCCGGTCGCGGCAAGATGCTGGTGAGGGTATAACGATGGATCTGGGAATTTCGGGACGCAAGGCGCTGGTCAATGGCGGCAGCGCGGGGATGGGGCGCGGGGCAGCCCTGGCCTTGGCGCGCGAGGGCGTGGAGGTGTTCATCTCGGCGCGTGGAGCCGCGCGGCTCGAGGCGACCTGCGCCGCCATCGCCGCCGAGACGGGCGCGAAAGTGCACGCGATCATCGCCGATCATGCCAGCGACGCGGGCCGTGCCGCAATCCTTGGCGCATGCCCCGATCCCGACATCTTCGTGGCCACCTGCGCGCCGCCGCCCTTTACTGGCGATTTCCATGAGGTTTCGCGCGACGCACTCGCCCAGGCGGTGGCGACGGCGCTGCTCAGCCCGATCGATTACATCAAGGCCGTGACCGTGCCGATGATGGCGCGGCGCTGGGGCCGGATCGTCAATATCAGCACCGGGGCGGCCAAGTATCCGGCGGCGATGCGCGTGCTGTCCGGCCCGCCGCGCGCGGCGTTGGCCAATTATTGCCACGCAATCTCCAAGGAGCTGGCCCCGCACAACGTCACGATCAATTCGGTGCTGCCGGGGATGCATCACACGCCGGGGATCGAGGAGATGCTTGGCCCGCGCGCCGCAGCCAACGGGCGCAGCTACGACGAGGAGGTTGCCGCTTTCGTCAAGGCCGTACGAATTCCCGCCAAGCGCTTCGGCGATGCCGAGGATCTGGGCGCGCTGGTGGCGATGTTCTGCAGCGACCAGGCGAGCTATGTTACCGGCCAATCGCTGGTGGTCGACGGAGGGATGGGAACTTCGATATTCTAGGCGGACCGGCCGTGCCGCTTACCCCCCGTTCGTGACCCGCATGATCCCGCCTACCAGCGAACCGAGCACGAAGATGTAGATCGGCGGCATCGAGATATAGAGTGGGATCAGCCGCTTCTCGGCCGCCTGGTGATAGCCCCGTGCATAGAGCACGCGCATGAACGGCCAGATCGCGCCGATCCCCGCCGCCCACAGCGGGCTGACGATATATGCAAACAACCACAGGCCCGGCAGGAACAGCACCAGATGTTCCAGCGTGTTCTGATGCGCGCGGACATAGCGTTCGTACTCGGGCGGCCCGCTATGCGATGGCGCCGCGATCTTGAACCGCCCCCGCGCCAGCCCCGCCGTCAGCAACGTGAAGTAATAGGCCAGCAGCGCCAGCGCGCTGACGATCACGACATAGCTGTATGGATCGGTCATGGTTGCGCGCACCTTCTCCCTGGGAAGTGCCAAGGCTGGCTTACCCGGAGCAGCGCGGCAACTCGCACTTTTGCGGCGCGCCGCCAATTTCTCTGGCGCATGCAGCGAATGATCGGCCTGGGAGGGTTACGCTTCATCGTGCCGCAAAGACGGCGACTGATGGTGACCCACAGCGCGCGCATGGTTCCGGTTCACGGTTGGAGATACCCGCTGCACTCTTGCCAACATTGCCGAAGTTCATCCGGCCTTGTCCGCCATGGCGGCGCAGGGGGCCGGATTACGCAAGCGTGCAAGAATATCCCAGCCGCGGCACATGGACATTGACCCGGCCTAATCCGGGTACATTCCGCGCCACTGTCAGGCTGTAATGGGTCGAGCCGGCAAAGGTTCCGACGATGGGGTCACGGCCATAGTCGGTTGCAGCCAGGCTGACTGTCTTGCCGTTCAGGCCTGCGTCGGAACTCAGCATTGCGGCCTCTTCCGGCTGTGACAGGGCGGCAATCTCGAGCGCCTGTGCCGGTGCCATCGGCTCCCGTTTGCCATGGCCGATCGCGGTGACGCGGCCATACCAGGCGTCAAACCCGGCCAGGTCATCGAACTGGTCGGCAATGCCGGGAGCAAAGGAGCGCACGAACCAGAAGTTATAGTACGCCGCGGCATCGGCCAGGCAGGGATCGGCCCCGGCAAGAAAGGCGCGGCCATCGGTCAGCTGCTCCGCAAGCAGGGCGGCATGCGCCTTGATCTGGGTGATCGCGAAGGGAGCGAGTGTCTTCATGGCCGCGACATTGAACGGCTGGCCTCTCAAGGCCTCTCGATCCTTGATGAAGGCCGGGTCGACGTGATCTCCGATCGAGCCGAAGATCGCCATGACGGCGGATTGGAACACGGCCTTGTCGCACCATTGCTCAATCGCATTGGCCAGGCCCGCGCTGCCCGCCGGATAGAGTGGTCGCTGCGCAAAGCGCCGCTCCAGCTCGCGAACGATAAGCTGGCTGTCGCAGTAGATGTCGGCACCGATCTGCATCACCGGAATGCGGCGATAGCCGCCAGTCAACGGCACCAGATCGGGTTTGGGCATGATGACCGGCTGATCGACCGCGCTCCAGGCCAGGCCCTTGATGCCAAGACAGATCCGAACCTTCTCGGAAAAGGGTGAGGTATCGTAATGGTGAAGAACAACCTCAGGCATCGAAAAGGCTCCTGCTGGAGATCCCGGTCACGGATCGGGTGAGCCCGGACGGGTCAAAGCCGATCTAGGGGATCAAGCCGGACCCGTCCACTTGGCCGAGATTTGAAAGTGATCGGCATCTCGAGGACTGCCCGTTTCAGGGCCTGAGCCGCGGTACAAGGCGGTGCAACTGCTGCCGCTAGAGCCGAACCTGCAAGCGCGCTGCGGTCCTAGGGTACGAATGCTACTACACGCGCCGGCGCTGCGCTGCAGCGGGCGAGCTTGATCGGGAAGAAACCCACATCAAAACCGGTTAGCGGCAAGGCGCTGAGGTTGGTGAGTTGCTGGACGATAAACGCCTCGCGCCTGGTGATTGCCTTGTGGCCATCCCACAGCAGCTGCCGGTCGCCAGTCTCGCGGAATTTCGCGTTCATGATCCGGAATGGCAGATCCCAGCCGACCGCGTCGGTTCCAAGGATGGTCGCCCCCAATTCCGTCAGGTGCAGCGTCGCTTCGCGCGACATGCCAGGCTGGTTGTAATATTCCGGATCGTCCATCGTGTAGCGTTCCTGGCCGGTGCGGATCAGTACGGCATCGCCTTTGGCGATGGTCCGGCCGGTCGCGGCGATGGCCTGGTCGAGCATCTCCACCGTGATATATTCGCCGCCCTTGGCCCAGGGCCGGACATCAAGCACCATGCCGGGGCGATAGAGTTCATCGAGCGCAATGTCGCTGATGGTGCGGGCCGGTGCGCCGCCGCACTGTGAACCACTGTGCAAGGGGGCATCGACGTGGGTGCCGCAATGCGAGTTGAAGTCGGTCAGGTGCTCGCTGCCCCAGCCTTCGCCATCGGGCAATTCCTCATGCGTGCACCCCAGGCTGGCGCAGAACTCGTCCTTGCCGGCGGTTTCGGCCGGATTGAGGTAAGTGATCTGCGGCGCGACAACGCCAGCGGCGTGAGCCAGCGCGGGCGGCAGTTTTTCGCGGTTGGCCGGATCGAGCAGGACGGTGAGATCAACGAGGCGCATCGGCTGATTTCCTTGATTTTCAGGCTGGCTGGTCATGAGTGAGAAGCTGAGTAGAGCATTAATTGAGTGACGACTCAATTAATTTCTTGATCAGACATGGCCCCCGTGTCATTGCGGTTGCATGGGAAAGCCTGAAAAACTTGATTCTGCACCTGGCGCCGCCGCAAAGCCGCGCACCAAGGGGGTGTCCAAGAACTCTGTCGAGGCACGGCGCAAGATCCTGGAATCGGCGACGCTCATCTTTGGCAGCCAGGGCTTTGCCCGCACCACGACCGAACAGATCGCCGAACACGCCGGTTATGGCCAGGCGACCGTGTTCTTCCATTTCAAGACCAAGTCGGGCTTGCTTGAGGCTTGCCTTGATAACGCGCTGGAGCAGGCCAAGCAGAACCTGGTGCCGGCGGAAAACTCCGGCGTGGTTGAACTGGTGCGGCGTCTTGACCGGGCGTTCGACAATTCTCCGACGGCTGACTTCTTTGCCCGGATGCTGATCGAATTCGGCGAAAGTTCCGCCGTGCAGCCGGTCTATGCGTCGTTCCATGCCCATGTCCGTGCTGTGATTGCGGCTGAACTGATGCGCGAAACCGGTGTCGATGCGGCGGCTGCAGCCACCGCTGCCGCATCGATCCTGTCGATGATGGTGGGCGTCCACGCTGAACAGCGGCTGGAAACGAGGCAGTTTTCCCGCGCCGATTTTCGCGAAATGCTGTTGCGTGTCACGCGTTTGGTAGTGCGTGATCTTGAAGGCTCCGGCGGAGCCGAAATATGAACTAATATTGTAATTGCAGATATTTACTGAACAGGTCCGCTCGCCTTCAACCGGCGGGACCGGGGGCGGCTGACCATGCGGCCCAGCCGGACGGAGCAACCGGAGCAGGTGCACATGGCGATAATCGACTTCTTTGATCGCGGCTGGGACATCGGCGGACAGGCAATCGCCTATATCCAGGATGACCGTCATTTCACCTTCGACGAGGTTGGCGAATTGTCCTGCCGGATCGCCAATGCCTTGCTCGCGCTGGGCCTGCCCAAGGAAACCAAGGGTGCGGTCTGGTCGGGCAATGACGTGACGGCCTGGGCCTGCACGCTGGGCCTGTGGCGGGCCAACCTGACCTGGATCCCGGTCAACGCGCGCAATGCCGCCGAGGACAACCGCTTCATCCTCGACGCCTTCGATTGCGAAGTGCTGTTCTTCCAGCAAGCCTTTGCCGCAGCGATTGCCGGGCTGCGCGCCAGCCTGCCCAAGGTGAAGCACTGGATCTGCATTGATGCGGACCTGCCCGACGCACCGTCGCTGCCGGCCTGGTGCGGGGAGCATCCCGCGTCCAGGCCCGATGTTGTCTGCGGGTTGGACGACGTGTTCGTCATCATGCCGACGGGCGGCACCACCGGCACGCCCAAGGGGGTGATGAACAGCCACCGCGCCGCGCAGACTACCTTCATTCATTTCATGCTGGCCTGCACTTACCGCGATGGCACCGTGCCGGTGAACCTGGCGGCCGCGCCGATGACCCATACCGCCGGCCTACTTTCCATGCCTTGCACGGCGCAGGGCGGAACCGTCGTGGTGCTGTCCAAGCCCGATCCGGCCTTGCTGGTCCAGGCTATTGTCAGGCACCGCGTCACCGAATTTTTCCTGCCGCCGACCGTGATCTATGCGCTGCTTGAAGCTCCGGGCATCGAGAAGGTCGATTTCTCGTCAGTGCGCTATCTGCTTTACGGCGCGGCGCCGATGTCGGTTGAAAAGCTGAAGAAGGCGATTGCGCTGTGGGGCCCGGTCCTTGGCGGCGGCTACGGCCAGAGCGAGGCGATGGGGAGCATCTGCAACCTGCGGCCCGACGAGCACATGGTTGGCGGCGAACTGGCTTCGGATGAGCGGCTGGCCTCGGTCGGGCGGCCCAATCCGCTGGTTCGGGTTGCGATCATGGACGAGCACAACCGCCCGCTGCCGCGCGGCGAGACTGGCGAAATCTGCGTGCGCGGCGATCTGATCATGCAGGGCTATTACAAGGCGCCCGAAAAGACCGCCGAGACGATCATCGACGGCTGGCTGTACACCGGTGACGTCGGTCACATCGATGCGGAGGGCTATGTCCACATCACCGACCGCAAGAAGGACATGATCATCACGGGCGGCTTCAACGTCTACCCGAGCGAGGTCGAGCAGGTGATCTGGAGCCATCCGGCAGTGCAGGACTGCGCCGTGATCGGCGTTCCTGATCCGAAGTGGGGGGAAGCGGTCAAGGCCGTGGTCGAACTCAACCCGGGCCAGTCGGTCGCCGGGGAAGAGCTCATCGCCCTGTGCAAGGACAAGCTGGGCAGCGTGATGGCGCCCAAGTCTGTCGACTTCGTCGAACGCCTGCCGCGCAGCCCGGTCGGCAAGGTGCTCAAGAAAGACCTGCGCGCCAGTTACTGGGCTGGCCAGGCCAAGAAGATCTGATCGGAAGGAAATTCCCATGTCTGACGTCTACATTGCCGGGATCGCCATGACCGTGTTCGGTCGCCACCTTGAGCGCAGCCTCGAAGACCTGGCGCGGGAAGCGCTGGAGGGCGCGCTGAAGGACGCCGGCTGCGCGGTCGGCGATATTGGCGCGGCGTTCTACGCCGGGATCACCAACGGCCCGCTGCAGGGGCAATATGCCATTCCCGGCCAGGTCGTCCTCAGCCGGCTCGGGGTCGAAGGCGTGCCGGTCTACAACATCGACAACGGCTGCGCGGCCGGCAGCTCGGCCTTCAACCTCGCGGTGCAGAGCCTCAAGGCCGGGACCACCGATGTTGCCCTGGCGATTGGCGCGGAAAAGATGAATGTCGCCGACAAGCTGATGGTCCTGAAGCTGATGGAAGCCGGCTGGGACGTCGGCCGGGCGGAAGAAAACTATGCCCGCCTGGTTACCATGGGCGATGGTATTACCCCGCCCGAAGGCTCGGAATCGGACAAGCCCTATAGCAAGTTCATGGCGATCTACGCCGCGCTGTGCCGCAACCACATGAAGACGCACGGCACGACCCAACGCCAGATTGCCGCAGTCTCGGCCAAGAACCACGGCCATTCGGTGCACAACCCCTGGTCGCAGTTCCGCAAGCCCTTCACGATCGACGAAGTGCTGGCCGCCCCGCCGATCACTTATCCGCTGACCCTGCCGATGTGCGCCCCGGTCAGCGACGGTTCGGCCGCGGCCATCGTCTGCACCGAAGCGGGCCTGAAGCGGATCGGCGCGGACCGCAGCCGCTGCATCAAGGTTGCCGCCAGCGTGATCCGCTCGGCCAGCAGCCGGACCATCGAGCAGCCCGAACGCAACCTTGCCCGCCTGGCCGCCAACCAGGCCTATGAAATCGCCGGACTGGGGCCGCGGGACATGCACGTTGCCGAAGTGCACGATGCCGCCGCCATGGGTGAAATCCTCCAGGTCGAGAACCTTGGCTTTGTCGAGATTGGCCAGGGTGGCCCGGCGGTCGAGCGCGGGGACTTCACCATCGGCGGACGCTTGCCGGTCAATCCCTCCGGTGGACTCGAATCCAAGGGGCATCCGCTGGGCGCTACCGGCATTGGCCAGCTCTATGAACTGGTCACGCAGTTGCGCGGCGCCGCGGGCGAGCGCCAGGTCCAGGGTGCGCGGAACGCCATCCAGGAAAACGGCGGCGGGATGATCGGCGTTGAAGAAGCGGCCGTTGCCGTCCACATCCTGACCAAGTGAACGAGGAGCCGATCATGCCAGTGCCAAAACCCCAGATCCTTGTCGGCACCGGTCGGGGCCTGCGTTTTACCGAGAGCCCGCGCTGGCACCAGGATCGCCTGTGGTTCCTCGACATCCACGATTCCGCCATCAAGGCCGTCGATCTGGACGGGGCACTCGAAACCGTGGTCGCCCTGCCGTTCAAGCCCAACAGTTTCGGCTTCCGGCCGGATGGAACCGTGCTGGTGGGCGATGCGCTGAACCTGCGCATGATGCATTGGGATGGCGCAGAGCTGCGGCTCCACGCCGATCTTGGCGCAACCGCGGTGTTCTGCCTCAGCGATGGCCTGGTCGATCCGCAGGGGCGGATGTACGTTGGTGATATCGGCTACAACTTCTGGGATCCGGCAGCTGCCCCGGTCGATACCTGCATTATCGCGCGCATCGATCCCGATGGCAGCCTGCGCAAGGCAGCCAGCGGCCTTTCGTTCCCCAATGGCATGGCCATCACCCCCGACGGCAAGACACTCATCGTCGCCGAGACCAATGGCCACCGCCTGACCGCCTATACGATCGCGGCCGATGGCAGTCTGGCGGACCGCCGCAGCTTCGCGGAACTCGGCCAGTCGGTGCAACCCGACGGGATCTGTCTCGACGCGGAAGGCGCGGTTTGGGTTGCGAATCCGGCCGGTCTCCCCAGCGTTCTGCGCGTTCGCGAAGGCGGCGAGGTGACTGATCGGATCGACCTGGATACCCATGCCTATGCGGTGATGCTGGGCGGCCCCGATGGCCGACACCTGTTCATCAGCACCTCGGCCTCGCATGACCCGGCTGAAATCGCCCTGGACCCGAGTGCCGCCGTGCTTGTCACGGAAGTGTCGGTGCCGGGTGCGGGCATCGCATGAGGCAATCTGAGCAAGGGTCCTGGCCAAGATAGAGCAAGGCCGGGCCAGATCCGGCGAGGGTTGCCTCGCCTTCGCCTTCAAGGTCCATGCCTTGATAGCTGCTGTTGGCTGTCAGCCCACCTAGACCTGGGTGAGCAAGACCGGTCGATCGCCCGGCGCCCATGGCGCGACCCGCAGCATGATCATGTTGAAAAGTTCTGACGAGATATGATCGGCCAGCCAAACCTTGAGATGGAGCAACGGTTGATCACTGAACCACTTTTGGTCGACGGCAGCGAACTGTCGCACGAATGGCAAGATGGCAGCGTCTGTCATGGAGCGGACAGGACCGCAAAGCTGACTTGTGTGGGCGAGGCGGCCATCCAGTTCCTGTAAGAACTCCATGGCCAACAAACGATGCTTGAGCGGGTCAACACCGTAACGCTCGGGGTATTTGTACCGGTCGAGGTCATGTTTGAATGGGCCATCGTTGTGGTCGATCAATGCCGGGTCATCGCCTTCCAGCCAGCATTCGGGGTCTCGCTTCGCAAGCGCCCAGCGCATGATGTCGAGGCTTTCGTCGATGACTTCACCATCCGGCAAGACAAGCACGGGAACCGTCCCCTTGGGTGAAGCGGCAAGCATCGCCTCGGGCTTTGCAGCAAGCCTGACTTCGCGCAGTAGGCAGCCTGTGCTGCTGACTGCAATCGCCAGCCTCGCCCGCATCGCGTAAGGGCAGCGTCGGAAGCTATAGAGCACCGGGTCAATCTGGCTGGCATGGGTAATATCGGCCATGCGGTTAGGCTCATGCATCAAGGGACGATAGCGTCAAACAGGCCGTGCGTCAGCAATCGCTGGTAAAGGAGCCACTCCAGGGCCCTCGACGGTTTGCCTGGACAGCACCACCTGACCAGTTCCAGATTAAGAACCTTTCAGGTAGCATCGCGACCGATGGATACGCTTAGGACGCGCCGCAGGCTAAAGGTATTCTTTGATGGCGGCTGCCGCCCCAATCCTGGGCGCATTGAGGCTGCCGTAGTGGTGCGTGGAATCACACATCTGTTTGACGATTTAGGGCATGGTACCAACGGCGATGCCGAATGGCTGGCACTGATCTGCGCGCTCAAACTGACGCAATCCTTGGCACTTGTCGAGGTCGAACTGATCGGGGATGCCGCCGAGGTGATCCATCAAGCCAACATGGCATTGAACACCGGCCGCGCCAAACACGACCATGCCGCGACGTTTCTAAGCTTGTACAATGCGACGCCAATGGCGCGGATACGCTGGATCAAGCGGGAACAGAATCTCGCAGGCATCGCCCTGGCCGCCCGGCACCCGCGATAGCGCACCTAGTCCAATTCTTGACAGACATCTCTCAGGCTATCGTTGGGCTTGCTATTCCATGGTGTCCGCATCCGCTGACAAAGCAGTCGTTGAGAGCTAAGTTGGCGAGACCCGAAACGGCCGGTCGTTCAGGTGCCTGCCAATCCGCAACCGGCCGGTGGTTTGTTGTCGCAGACCTGCTAGGCATGGCAGCATGACCAACAGCCACAAGCTTTCCGGTATCGTCGACGTCGGCGGGTTTCAATATGAATGGGAGTTGCGGAGCGAGCCGCAGTGGAGCGAGTCTGAAGGCTGGAAAGGCATGACCGTCACTTTGCTGCGCAAGCACACCCAGCGCGGAGCTCTGCTGGAATTCCCCCCGCCAAAACGCTTGCTGAAAGGTATGCAACGCGGCCGCCTCCAGGTCAGTGACCCGATCATAATCAGGGGCATTCAAGCCGCGTTACACGCCGGCTGGGAGCCTTCCTCTCGCGGAAAGCCGATGGTTTTCATAGTCGATGCTGATGGCAACTAGCCACAGGCCGACATATGCCTAGATCAGGCAGCGGCCGATAGCGAGCTAACCTCGCGAGATGCTTTGTTTGCAACCTGCAGCGCCGCGATTCCTCCCGTGAGAGAAGCAGGCGATGAGAGTGTTTTAATCGCCCAACCAATCGGCTGCGATCTCGCCCCTATGCCCCTCGGGCGCCAGCGCGGCGCGCAGGGCTTCCAGCAGCGGCGGCAGCGCCTGCGTGAAGGCGTAGGGCGGGTTGACGATGAACAGGCCCGCACCGTTATAGCTGCCGGGCTGATCGGCATCGTATAACCAATGCTCCACCGTCAGAAATTTCGGGATGCCGAGCTTGCGCAGCTGCGCCTTCCACTGCGAATGCGTGGCGCGGTCTTTCAACGGAAACCAGATCACCGTCACGCCATGCGCCCATTTGCGGCAAGCTGCGGCAAGGGTGGCTGTGATGCGGGCGCGCTCGTCCGGCTGCTCATACGGCGGATCGACCACCACCACGCCGCGTGGGCTGCGGGGCGGCAGCATCGCCAGCCAAAGCTCGTAGGCATCGCGCTCATGCACAGCAGCGGATGTGCCGCGCATCACGCCGCGCAGGGCCTGGACGTCCTCGGGGTGTTTCTCGTTCAGGATCAAGGAATCCTGCGGGCGCAGCAGCTGCGCCAGAATCTGCGGCGAGCCGGGGTAGAGCTGCGGCTCGGCCCCGGCATTCACCGCACGCACGGCGGCGCGATAATCGTCCAGCAGGGGGTTCGGGTCGGCAAAGGCCTGCAGTACGCCCTGCGCGGCCTCACCGGTACGCCCGGCCTCCGCGCCGTCAAGGTCGTACAGCCCGCAGCCGGCATGGGTATCGATCAGGGTGAGCGCGCTCGCCTTGAGCTGCAAGGCCCGAACGAGGGCGATCAGCAGGCTGTGTTTCACGACATCGGCGCTATTGCCAGCATGGAAGGAATGGCGATAATTCATTGTGAATCAGAATCCTGACGATCTGCCTTTATATAAGCTGCAGGGCGCGTAAGCCGAGCGCGAGGCGTTTGAAGCAACCAATCCGGTGCTCGTATAGGGTCGGGCGGAAACCTTCAAAGCACTTCTGCGCGAGGCTTCATGCCCGCGTAGGCGATCGCCACCAGCGGCGGAGAAGCAAGGCTCCGGGCGCGTGGAAATGTTCATGTCGGCGTCGGCTTGGATCAGTAACAGACTTGCATCCGCCCGATGTACGATGGCTTAGATTAGTCGACATCTGCCGCTGACATAGCTGTCGTTCAGTGACCGTGCTCGGCCCGTCAAAGCAGCCCTTTGTTCAGCAGGCCAATGCACGCGCTCAAAGACTGATTTTCAGGGTCTTGGATACCGAGCTGGATGGCTCCTTTGGGGTGGGAAGCGAAGATCTAGCTGCACCAATCGACGAACCACCTCGGATGAGGTGTGAAGTACCGGAACCGTCTGGCGGGTTTGCGAGGGCAGGGCTCGGCATGCCACTGGGCGATCGAGGCAATTCCGTCAGCGGTGGATTTGCGCTGACATGGCCATTCAAATCGAAGTGGAAGAATAACTCCGGTCAGCCAAATGCAATACAGCGCGCAGGTCTGCCGCGGTTGTGATGGGCCGGAGATTGTTCCTGGTGACCTGGGGGTGTTCAAGGGCCGGCTGGATAAAGGGCTCAACCTGTTCAGCGCTCAAGCCCAGGTCCTGCAGACTGCGCGGCAAGCCCAGGTCTGACAGCAGGCCATCCAGCACCTCGGCAAACGAACCGGAGCGCCCCAGCAGCCGCAGCACATTGCCGTGTTGGACTGAGGCTTGACGCTCGGACCAGCGGGCTTGGGCCAGCATCAGCACGCAGGCGGCTTCGCTGTGCGGAACGCCCGCCAAAGGGCCGACAATGTGGACCATCCAGTGGCTGAAACCGTGCGGCACGGACAGCTGCCCCATCCCGGTGTACCAGGTTGCCAGCTGGCAATTCGAGAAAGCTTCCAGGTCTGTGCTGTCGCTCAGCCGCGGCAGGTTCTCGATATAGAGCTGAATGGCCTTTTCCGCCATGAGACTGGCAAAAGGATGCGGCTGGGTGGAGCAGGCCGTGTTGATGGCATGGTCCAACCCGCGAATCCCGGTCGAGAGCAACAGCGGCAGCGGCGTGCGCGCCAGCAGTTGCGGATCATAGATGATTCCGCGCGGCGACCCATCCGCCGTCAGAAACCGCGCCTTCAGGTGGGTCTGTTCGTCGACTGGCGTGCTGACCGGCGTCCATTCCGAGGTAGCGAGGGTCGTCGGGATTGCGATTTGCCGGATACGGGGTGAAGTGTGCGTGGCAGCAATCACTTCCGTTCCATCGGCCGACAACTTCATTTGCAGCTGGAGCAGGCTGCTGCGGTCAAAAACCTGTTCGGAGATGCACAGCTGCATGGTCTTGACCATGTCCATGACCGACCCGCCGCCCACCGAGACGATCACATCCGCATCAAGAGCATTCGCTTCAACCGCGCCGGCCAAGACGTTCGACAACGGCGAATGCTCGCCAACGGCGTCGGTGATTCCGACGCAGCGCTCGCCGAGCGCGCTCGCAAGCCCGCTGATCACATCTGTTCGGGTGTTGAGCGTCCGAGAGCAGACAATGTAGGCGCGGCGGTAGCCGAACCAGTCCATCATGTCCGGCAGACCCTCGTGAACCGGTGTGCGGTGCAGGATCCGTTCATGGCCCGAGAAGCGATAGCGCGTGCCTTCCCGGTGGGTATCGCTGTCCACCTCGGCCACATTCGGGTCGGACGTCACTTGGTATCGCGCCAAGCGTATTTGCCGAAATGGAGTGCAACAAACACGCCCGTTGATAGCGCACCGGCGATAGCGGCAATGAAGCCTCCGTTCATGCCGATGGCGATCGGTGCTTTTTCGACCAGAACCAGGCCAGCGATGACATTGAACAGGCCCCAGAACACGTTCACCAGTGCCGAGGAATGACCGATGGTCGGCGGGCTGGCGAAGGGCGAGGGGAAGGTACGACCTTGCAGGCCAGCAGCGAGGTGCGGGATGGCATTGCAGAGGAACATGCCGGCGAAATACTGCATGACGAGAACCTGGGTGCTGGCTTCCATGGGATGGCTCCTTGTTGAATGGTTTGAGACTGAGAGAGACCGAATTGCCTAGACGGCTCCGACGGCAGCGAGGCCATCAGGCGCGACCGTCAACGGATCGCGTACGTTGAGCATGACCAGGCTGCATTGATGCGCAGCGGCGCTGGCTGCCGGGTCCTGGTACCGGTGAAGCAGATGCGGTTGCGGGCCGCAGGTCACGCCGCGCGGATCGAGAGTCAGCAGGCCGGTCTCCAGGCCGAGGTGCTCGGCGTCCGGGTGCCCGTCATGCACGAACAGAACCTGGTCGAACTCCACACTGTCGCGGAACGACGGCATCTTCATTACGCCAGGATCCGTCGGGCCGGGTGTCGGCATCGCAGTGCAGATATGGAAGCGGTCGCTGAGGAAGGTGATATGGCCGCTGGGCACAACTTCGGCGCGGTGCGATGAGATCGAGCGAATATCACTAACATTCAGTCGGATAGGGTAAAGGTCGCCCTGCCAACCCTCGGCATCGAGCGGGTTGAACGGATATTCCAGGTTCGACACTCTGCCGCCATGTTTGATGCGGACCTGGGTCGGGCGGTCGGCCACTTGGGCGCGGAATGCTTCATCGATGGCGGGTACGTCGAACAGGCCGGCATCAAACGGCAGGTGGCGGCCGAGCATCGAGTCCTCCGGCAGCCGGTAGGGCGCGTCGGTGGATTCGATCAGCAGGACATCAACGCTTTCACCTACCTCGATCCGCCAAAGGGTGCCGCGTGGCAGGATGAAGTAATCGCCCTTGGCCAGGCTGATATGGCCGAAGTCGCAAAACAGTTCGCATGCGCCCGCGTGGATGAAGAGCAGTTCATCGCCATCAGCGTTGCGCACGAGGTGATCCATGTCGCCGCTGGTCTTCCAGAAGCGAATGCGCAGGCTGGCGTTGCTCGCCAGTTCGCGGGCCTCCCACGGCGAGGTGCTGCTGGGGATGCCATTGCGGGTATCGAAGCGGTGCGGATGGGGCCCCTGCTCGTCGATGCTGCTCCAGGCCGTCGGCGGGTTGCGATGATAGAAACTGGTGGAGGCGCCGAAGAAGGCATTGCGGGCCAGCTCGCGCTCCCAAAGTCCTTCAGGGACGTCGGCGTGGGCCTGGCGCGGTGCGATCCCGCGCGTCAGCGGGGCCTTGAAATTCCACTTCTTGCTCACTTGCGTCCTCCTGTTTCCGCGCCTGTTCAGCGACCGCCCGCAGTGACCCGGCCAAAGTGCCTAGCAATGAAGATGCCCGTCCCGACGGCGCCGAGCAGGGCGCTGATGCAGCCAGCGTTGAGGCCGACAGTCAGCGGGGCCGCGCTAACCTGGAGCAGGCCGACCACGGCGTTAAACAGGCCCCAGAACACATTGGTCAGCGCCGAGGAGTAGCCGATGGTCGCGGGGATGGCGAAGGGCGTCGGGAACTTGCGCCCTTGCAGTCCTGCCACGAGGTGGGGAACGCTGTTACACAGAAAGGCGCCGGCAAAGAACTGCTGCACCAGGGTAAGATATTGGTCTTCCATGAAATGGGTCCTCGCTCAGACGATGGATCACAAGGTGCGGCAGGCTCAGTAACAAGCTTTTCTGATGCGGTAGCGCAGCTGCACGTAAAGGAAGTGGGCAATGGCACCCGCCTTGGCCAGCTGGCGAAGCGGGCGGAATTTACGCACCGCATCCGGGGCATTCTTGATCCCGTCGGCAGGCAACCATTGCACGGCGGGCAGCTCGTAGTGGCGTGCATGCTTGCCCAGCTTCAGCGGGTCGCGCGTGTCGAACATCAATACGGTGAACTGGTTGTTCATGTCTTCGGCAGGCTTGTGAAAATACTGCTGTCGGTCCGGCAAAGGGCCATGGGTCAGGCCACGCGGATCGAGGGTCATGAGGCCTGGTTGGAAGCTTTCGGTCAGCGCCGAAGGCTCGCCATCGTGAAGGAACAGCACTTCGTCACATTCGACGTTTTCATGAAACGCCGGCAATTGCAGCGCGGTTGGGTCGCTTGGCGATGGGTAGGGCAGGAACGTGCACACCAGGAAGCGATCGCTCAGGAAGGTGGCATGCCCGCTGGGCACCACGTGCGCGCGGCTGCAGGAAATCGGGCGGATGTCCTTTACGTTCAGGCGGATCGGATAGAGGTCACCCTTCCACCCTTCCGCATCCAGCGGGTTGAACGGGAAGGTGACGTCGGAAGTCCTATTTTCCAGCTTGATGCGGATCTGCCATTCGGCATCCCGTTTCTGTGATCGGAAGCGTTCGTTCAACTGGGGAACGTCCAGGACACCCGGATCAAAGGGCAAGTGGCGTCCCAGGATCGACTCTTCGGGCAAGTGGTAAGGCGCGTCGGTCGATTCAACCAACAGCATGTCCACGTCGCTATCGGCCTCGATACGCCACATGGTGCCGCGCGGCAGGATGAAGTAGTCGCCCTTGACCAGCGTGATGTGACCGAAATCGCAGAACAGCTCGCAGGTGCCGCGATGCATGAAGATCAGTTCATCACCGTCAGCGTTGCGGACCAGGTGATCCATGCTGCCGCTGGTCTTCCAGTAGCGGATGCGAATGCTGTCGTTGACCAGCAGCTCTGCCGCATGCCACGGCGAACGGGTAATGTGCATGATGTGCCGCGTGTCGAACACGTGCGGGCGCGGGCCGTGCTTGTCGATGGCGCTCCAGGCATTGGGCGGATTGCGGTGATAGAAATCAGTGGCTGGGCCGAAAAATGCGTCACGCCCCAGCTCTCGCTCCCACAGGCCTGCCGGAATATCGGCGTGTGCCTGGCGCGGTACTTCGCCCTGAACCATCGGCGCCGAGAAATTCCACTTGCCCATTGGCCTCTCCTGGTTTTGCGCGGGATCGCACTTCGAAGTGCCCGCTCTTGTGCATCACGCCCTGGTGCCGTGTGCCCCGATCCTCACCCGCTCTGCGCAGGCCCAGCCAGATCGCTCAGCGTAAGCCGCGTGAAATCGTTCAGCATCTGGCGGAATTCTCTGGCGGTGAGCCGGCGAGTCTCAAGCCGTTGCTCGGCCCGCACACCCACCATCATCGAGAGTAACGCCGCAGCTGCGACATAGGCGCGCCGCTCATCTGCCCCGGTCTCAGCAACAAGCTTGGCCGCGATCAGCTGGCGCACATGTTCGTGAAAATCAGCGTAAACCGTTCGGACAGACTTGTTGTCGTCGAATTCCCAAAGCGTCCGCGCAAAGAAATTGGCGATCGAGGAATTGTCGAAGGCCCGATCCAGCCGCTGAACCAGATCAAGCGTGTCCGAACTTGAGCTGAGCACAAGATTGGTCTTGGCCTGTTCCAGCGCGCTATCGAGACAGGCCTGAAGCAAGCCGGCCTTGGTCTTGAAATGGAAAAACACGGCGGCCTGACCATAGCCCGCGTGTTCGGCCACCTCTTCGGTCTTGGTGCGGGCAAAGCCGTGCTTGCCGAAAATGTGAATGGCCGATTCGATCAGTTTGCGTCGCGCCAAGGCGGTGTTCTTGGACACACCACGAACCCGGCGTGGGGCCGGCTCGAGTGTTTCAGGTTCAAGTTTTGCAGCTTCTGCCATGGCACTTATTATGTCATCACACGCAATTGCAAGCAAAGACTTAATTGAGTCATGACTTGAATTTGCTTCTGGGGCTTCACTTTTAGCATCGTAAATTAGAGGCTTGATCGAGCGCGATGCATACCATCAAGGGTCGCTTCAAGTTCGCATTTCGCGAGTTCGAAAGGCGGGCTCCCCGGCGCCCCGGGCAAGATTCCGCCGTGGCATTGCACCGAGTCGGAGACGCCAGACAGGCCGGCACGGACATCGCGAATGGCTTCAGTTAGCCTCCGACAATAGCCACTCCCGAAACAGCTTCAGCGGCTGCGTGTCGGCTTTCGATGGATCACACAGGAGGTAGTAGCCGAACTCCGTCCGGACCTCCTGTTCCAGCGGATGCACCAAGCGCCCGCTGGCAAGGTCGTCGCGCACGTAGGCCGTTTGCGCAATGGCCACGCCCAGTCCATTGACCGCGGCTTGGACACAGAGGGCAGCATTGGCGAGAGTTACATTGCGTGCCGGTTGCGCCGCACCAAGCCCCGCTGCGCCAAGCCACGTAGGCCAGCCCTCGGGACGCATCATCGAATGCAACAGTTGGGCCTCGAGCAGATCTTCCGGCGCATGGATGGTCTCTGCGAGGGCCGGCGAACAGACCGGCACGAAGACTTCGTCAAACAGGTGATCCACGTGGAGACCGGGCCACTGACCATTGCCATGACGCACGACGAAATCCGCATTGTCCAGATGCAGTTCCTGGGCCCTGGAAACGGTAGCGATCTCGATATCGATATCGCTGTGTGCGGCATAGAAATTGGCCAGGCGCGGGACCAACCACTTGATCGCGAAGGTTGGCAAGACCTTCAAGCGCAGCCGCTTAGGGTTGCCGGCCTCGGTCACTTCATCGAGCACGGCCTCGATCCGGTCGAACAGGTCGGACAGGCCCTTCGCCAGCGTCAGACCGACGTCGGTCAGCTCGATTTCGCGGCCTGCCTTTCGGACCAGCAGCACCCCCAGCATGGATTCGAGTTGCTTGATCTGCTGGCTCACTGCGCCAGGCGTGACATGCAGGGCCTCCGCCGCGCGGCTGATGCCGCCGGCCCGGTAGACCGCATCGAACACCCGCAACGGGCCCAGAAGATGGCGCAGTCTGTGCATCTCGAATGCTTTAGCAAATCTAAAATGTCATTAAAAGATATCGAATGACATCGGCGGATTTGTCTGTGAACTGGGATGCGACCCTGATCTTCGGAGCTTTCCCCGTGAAACTCAGCAAGCGTGCCGAACCGCATTTCCGCATGACCGAGAGCGGAATGCTGCTCATCGCCACCCGCACCGCCAGTCATCCGCAATTGCAGTTTCCACCGCTCGATTACGTCCATGGAGACGAGGCCGTGGAGGAGGTGCCGATCGGCCCGTTCGGGCAGCTCTACACCTACACGGTGGTTCATCCCGGCAAGGACAGCGAGCCCTATGGTCTGGCCATGGTCGATTTCGAACCGGGCGTCCGCGCCTTCGGTCGCCTGATCTGCACGGATGGCAAGCCACCGGCCATCAACAGCACAGTGCGCATTGTACCGTCTGAACTGCCTGACGGCAGCCCGGACTATGCCTTCGAAGCCATATCCGGAGAAAACACATGAGTGAGCCCATGATCGTCGGCGTGGGCATCACCGACTTCGGCCGTTTTCCCGACCTGACCGAAGAAGCCCTAGCCCAGTCCGCCATTCTCGATGCCCTTCGCGACGCCGGCCTGCAAATCCGCGACATCGAGGCCTTCTACTGCGGCAATGCCATCGGCGCCTCGCTGCCGGGGCAACGCGCCCTGCGCGAACTGCACACTGGCGGCAACGCGGTCTACAATATCGACAATGCCTGCTCCAGCGGCGCTACTGCCGTAAATGCCGCGCTCAGCGCCCTGCGGTCCGGGCAGTATGAAACCGTGCTGATCTTCGGCATGGATCAGCTCAGCAGTCTGGGGGGCGGGCCACTGCCACTGAGCCGCAATGACTGGAACAACAAGCGCGGCATGATCATGCCCGCGCTCTACGCCATGCGCGCCACCCGATACATGCACGAGCATGGCATGCAGGTATCGACGCTGGCCGACATAGCCGTGAAGAACCGCCAGCACGGCCTGCTCAATCCGATTGCCACCTTCTGCAAGGCCACTACGCGCGAAGAAGTGCTGGCCTCGCGCCAGATCGCCGAGCCCCTGACCCTGTTGCAGTGTTGCCCGGCGGTGGTTGATGGAGCAGCCGCGGTGGTGCTCAGCACCAAACCGTCCAAGGGCACCGCCGCGCCGGTCAGGGTGCGGGCCTCGGTGGTTCAGTCCGGCCTGTTCGAGACCGGCCCCGAAGACATGATCGAAGCCGAAATCACCGCCCGCACTGCGCGCATGGCTTACGAGCAGGCCGGCATCGGCCCGCAGGATCTGAGACTGATTGAGTGTCATGATGCCTTCACCATCAGCGAGCTGCTTTATTACGAAGCCTTGGGCCTGTGCGGCCGTGGCGAAGCGCCGCAGCTGCTGGCCAGCGGTGCCACCGCGCTGGGTGGACGCATTCCGGTCAACCCTAGCGGCGGCCTGATCGCCAAGGGCCATCCACCGGGCGCCACCGGCGTGGCCCAGATCGTCGAGGTCTGCGAGCATCTGCAGGGCCGCGCCGGCAAGCGCCAGGTAGAGGGTGCCCGCCTTGGCCTGACGCAAGTCACCGGCGGCGGCATCTGGGGCGTCGATCACGCCGCTTGCTCCATCCACATTCTGTCCCTGTGAACCGGGAGTCCCTGATGACCACTGACGCTAACGCCATCCCTGGCTCGCTGCGCGAGATGACCGCCGTCGTCACCGGTGGTGCCAAAGGTATCGGCCTGGGCATTGCCAAGGAACTGGCCCGCCATGGTTGTCGCATCGCCCTTTGGGACATGGATCAGGACGCCCTGTGCGCGGCCACCGAGGAAGTTGCCTCCCTCGGGGTCGAAGTGCAGGCCTTCCAGGTCAACGTCGCCGCTGAGGATCAGGTCGAGGCAGCCGTAGCGCGGTTGCTGGCAAGCTTTGGTCGCATCGATGTGCTGGTCAACAATGCCGGTATCGGCGGAGACAAGCTGGTCACCAAGATGGACCTCGACTTCTGGAAGCGGGTCATCGACATTAACCTGACCTCGCAGTTCATCTGCAGCAAGGCGGTAATCCCGGGCATGGTCGAGCGCAATTTCGGCCGCATCATCAACATCGGCTCGCGCGCCTGGCTGGGCAATCGTGGACAGGCCAGCTATTCGGCCTCCAAGGGCGGCGTGGTCAGCTTGACCCGTTCGCTGGCGCTGGAGTTTGCCCGGAGCGGCATCACCGCCAATGCCATCGCCCCCGGTATCGTCGAAACCCCGCTCTTCGCCACCCTCAAGGACGAGGTCGTGGACGGTCTGAAAAAGAGCGTGCCGATGCAGCGCATTGGTCAGCCTGACGATATCGCCCAGGCCGTGCGCTTCTTTGCCGAGCCGGCCTCCAATTACATCACCGGCCAGCTGCTCTACGTCTGCGGTGGGCGTAGTCTCAGCAGCCCCTCGGTCTGATGGAGCCGCGACCATGCTTTCAGGCGCATTGAAGGGGATCAAGGTCGTCGATTTCACCCAGGTGGTTGCCGGCCCGGCCTGCACCCAGACGCTCGCCGACATGGGCGCGGAGGTGATCAAGATCGAAGCGCCGGGCGGTGACCTGTGCCGCGCCCTGCCGCCCTTCCCGGGCGGCGAGAGCCTGCCGTTCATGGTCCTGAACCGCGACAAGCAAAGCGTGGTGCTCGACCTCAAGGACCCGGCCCAGGTTACCCAGGCCTTGGCGCTGATCGACCAGGCCGACATTCTCGTCGAATCCTTTCGCCCCGGCGTGATGGAGCGCCTCGGACTGGGCTATGAGACCCTGCGCGCCCGGAGCCCCAGGCTCATCTACTGCTCGATCTCGGCCTATGGCCAGCATAGCCCAGACAAGGGCCTGCCCGGCGTCGATGGGGTGATCCAGGCCGTATCGGGACTGATGAGCGTAACCGGCCTGCCCGACGCCGAACCGTGCAAGGTGCAGGTGCCGGTGGTCGACATGGTCACCGGTTATCTGGCCAGCATTTCGGTGTTGGGGGCCTTGGCCCTGCGCCAGCGCGAAGGCGTCGGCCAGCATCTCGATGTGAGCATGTTCGGCAGCGCCATCGCCTTGCAGCAAACCGGCTTGGCGACCTATCTGCACGATGGGCTAGTACCCGCACGCACCGGCAGCGCGGCACCTTATTCGACGCCGAACGAAGCCCTGCGCTGCGCCGACGGCTGGATCATGGTGGCCGCCTATCATCCGGCCCGCTGGCAGGCCTTCTGCCGCGTGCTGGGCGTGCCAGAATTGGCCGATGATCCCCGCTTCGCCGAGGCTGGCGTGCGCCTGCAAAATCGCGCGGAGCTGGTCACGCTATTGGAGCAGTCGCTGATGACGCGACCCAAGCATGAATGGCTGCCATTGCTCTACCGGGCCGATATCATCTGCGGACCGATCAACGATTACCGTGAAGTAACCGAATCTGCCGCTTTTCAGACTGCCGCCCTGGCCGAAACCTGCATGCATCCGAGCGCGGGCGAACTGAACCTGCCGCGCAGCCCCTTCCGTCACCCCGGCAGCCACCGCCGTCCCGCGCCGCGCCTGGGCGAACACAACCAAGCAGTGCTCGGCGCTCCGCAAGCCGCCGACTGACCAGCCATTCCTGCACCCACGAGGACCCAAGCATGCCCGTTACCCTGCAGATCAAGGACTATGTCGCCACTGTCACGCTCGACCGCCCGGAAGCGATGAATTCCCTCGACCCGGAATCGATCGAACAGCTCAAGGACATCTGGTCGGAAATCAGCCGCAACCCGGAGATCCGCGTCGCCATCCTCGCCGCTGCCGGGACGCGCGCCTTTTGCACGGGCGCCGACCTGAAAAAGACCAAGCCGCCGAAGGAAAGCTTCGCTGAACTGCACTATGGGCCAGCGGGCGTTGAATCCTTCGCATCGGTGCTTTCGAAATTGCACACGGACAAGCCGGTGATCGCTGCGATCAATGGCTACGCCTTGGGTGGCGGATTGGAGCTGGCACTGCTGTGCGACGTGCGCATTGCCTCCACTCAGGCCATCTTCTCGCTCCCCGAAGTCTGCATCGGCAGCATTCCGGGAGCTGGCGGCACCCAGCGTCTGATCCGCGCCGTGGGCCGGTCTGATGCCATGCTGATGCTGCTTACCGGGGAACGCATCGATGCCGCCGAAGCCCTGCGCATCGGTCTGGTCAGCCGCGTTGTCGAACCTGAGCTACTGCTGGCAACCGCCGAGCAGCTGGCGCAGAAGATTGCCGGCAATGCGCCGTTGGCCGTGGCCGCGGTCAAGCGCCTGGCCCAGATCGGTATCGAGATGCCGCTAGCCGCGGGTCTGGAACTGGAACAGCATGCGTTCGGGGTGCTGCGCGACAGCGAGGACCGCACCGAGGGCCGCAAGGCCTTTGCCGAGAAGCGCAAGCCGCAATTCCAGGGGCGCTGACGGTTGAATAATCAGCGGATTGCTGTGCCATGCTCCCTACTCCCTGGTGGCAATAGCAAGGTGTTATACCGTGGAGCCGACATTGGCGTTCTAATCGAGCCAATGTCGGCTTTAATGGAATTGCATCCGAGCAGCAGTCATTCCGGATGGTTGTCTAATTGATTTTCTCATGAGCATTCCTTTTCCCGGTGCCAATGGTTGTCTTCGAGGTCACCGGACGGCGTGAAGTCGCTGTGTGTCCGGGCCTTCATGATCGCGGCCGGGCGGAAA
>JBEGOD010000056.1:0-8353 GCA_041182185.1 Pseudomonadota bacterium | reverse complement strand
GTTGCAACCGGCTCCGCCGCCGCAATGGGCGCGGGCGCATGGCCCTGGCCATCTATCAGGCTGGCCAGTGTCGTGTCGTCCTGGGCCAGCCGCAGCATGGCAGCGCGGCCCGTGACCGGCACCGGCCCGCAAGCGCGGATCGCGGCATAGACCAGGTCGCGCACCGCGCGGCGGTCCTTGCTGCCGGCAAAGCGGCGGGTGCGGAACCATTCGCTGACGATCCGGTCTGCCGGTGCGCCATTGGCGCGGGCAGCCGTGATCACCAGATCGAGGATCTCGATCGCCGCCTGGACGCGCGCGGCTGGGGTCACAACCGCGTCACAGCTTGTAGTTCGGCGCCTCGCGGGTGATCGTCACGTCGTGGACGTGGCTTTCCTTGAGCCCGGCGTTGGTGATGCGCACGAAGTTGGCGTTGGTGCGCAGGTCCTCGATGCTGGCCGAGCCGGTATAGCCCATCGCCGCCTTGATCCCGCCGACCAGCTGGTGAACAACATCGCGGGCGTGGCCCTTGTAGGGCACCTGGCCTTCGATCCCTTCGGGCACCAGCTTCATCTGGTCCTTGATGTCGCCCTGGAAATAGCGGTCGGCACTGCCGCGGCCCATGGCCCCGACCGAACCCATTCCGCGGTACGACTTGTAGGCCCGGCCCTGGTAGAGGAAGGTTTCGCCCGGCGCTTCCTCGGTCCCGGCCAGCATCGAGCCGACCATGATGGTCGAAGCCCCGGCGGCCAGCGCCTTGGCGGCATCGCCCGAAGTGCGCAGGCCGCCATCGGCGATGATCGGGGTCTTGCTGTCGGCCGCGGCGCGCGCCGCTTCCATGATCGCGGTCAGCTGCGGCACGCCAACGCCGGCGACCACGCGCGTGGTGCAGATCGAGCCCGGCCCGATCCCGACCTTGACCGCATCGGCCCCGGCATCGATCAGCGCCCGCGTGGCTTCATAAGTCGCGACATTGCCGGCAATGACCTGGGCGGAATTGGACAGCTTCTTCACCCGCTCAACCGCGCGGGCCACGTCCTTGTTGTGGCCGTGGGCGGTGTCGATGATCACCACGTCGCATTCGGCCGCCAGCAGCGCCTCGGTCCGTTCAAAGCCCTTGTCACCCACCGTGGTCGCGGCCGCGACGCGCAGGCGCCCGGTCGCGTCCTTGGTCGCGTCGGGATAGGTGATCGCCTTTTCCATGTCCTTGACCGTGATCAGCCCGGTGCAATGGAAATTCTCATCCACCACCAGCAGCTTTTCAATCCGGCGCGCGTGGAGCAGGCGGCGCGCCTCGTCCTGGCTGACACCGGGGCTGACCGTGGCGAGGTTCTCATGCGTCATCAGCTCGCGCACCGGCTGGGCCGGGTTGGCGGCAAAACGGACGTCGCGGTTGGTCAGGATGCCGACCAGCCGGCCGCCGGTTTCAACCACGGGAATGCCGGAAATGCGGTTCATTTCCATCAGCGCGCGGGCATCGCCCAGCGTGGCATCGGGGCTGATCGTGATCGGATTGACCACCATGCCGCTTTCGAAGCGCTTCACCGCGCGGACGGCGGCAACCTGTTCTTCCACGGTCAGGTTGCGATGCAGCACGCCGATCCCGCCGAGCTGGGCCATGACGATCGCCATGTCGGCCTCGGTCACGGTGTCCATGGCAGACGAGATCACCGGAATGTTGAGCCCGATCTGCGCGGTCAGCCGCGTGCTGGTATCCGCCATCGAGGGCAGGATATCGGATTCGGCCGGACGCAGCAGCACGTCGTCGAAGGTAAGGCCGAGAGGTATGTCCATGGGTGCCACTTTGCGTCTGGTTGGGAAGATTCGTGGCGGCCCATGTAAACGCACTACCCGGCCGCCGCTAGTGCCTCATTTAGAACGCGGTGGAACCTTCTTCGGATCGGCGAAATGGCGAACCAGCGCGACGTGGAAGGCCACGTCCTCGGCCGTGCCCGACAGGTCCAGGCCAGGCTTCAGCTGATCGCCCGGGCGATGGTAATCGGTATCGAAGAACCGTTCGACCCGGGCCAAGTCGGACCAGCTCGACGAGACCATCACGGTCGGCACGTCGTGTTGCAGCAACGCCCAGCCATCCTGGCGGCGAATATAGGCATTGGCAGCTTCGCCATCGACGACCTTGCGCTTTTGCGCCTTGGCCACGGCCAGGATCCCGGCATCGAGCGGAGTGAGGCCGCGCCCGACCAGCCCCAGCGGCGCGCCGCGCGGGGCCAGGGCAAAACTGTCCAGGTTGAAGGCGGCAACAATCTGGTTGAGCGGCAGCGGCGGGTCCTCGGCAAAGGCTTCGGCCCCCAGCAGGCCGATCTCCTCGGCGGTCGTGGCCAGGAAATAGACGTCGCGGTCCATCGCCGGGCCCTTGGCAAGGCGGCGGGCGATTTCGGTCAGCGCGGCCAGCCCGCTGGCATTGTCGATCGCACCGTTGCAGATCAGGTCTTCGGCCGGAGCGGTGGCACATTCGCCAAAGTGGTCCCAGTGCGCCAGCAGCAGCACGGCTCCGCTTTCCGGCTTGCGGCCCGGCAGCCGCCCGATCACGTTGTGGGTATTGATCCGCGTCTCCCGCGTGGTCGCTTCCAGCGTCACGGCCAGGTCGAGCAGCTTCGGGGTAAAGTCCGGCCGGTCAGCCAGCGCCTCCAGGGCAGCGATATCGAGCGGACCGCCAGCCAGCGCGCGCGCGATCCCCTCGGCCGTGATGTAGGCTTCCAGATCCCCGCCCAGTTCCTCGCTCGACAGCGCATAGCCAGAGCGGCCGCGCCGCGCGCGAACCTGCTCCAGCGTGCGATCCCCGTCGAGCACGGTCAGCACGCCCGCCGCGCCCGCTTTCAGCAGCGCGTTCTGCCGCTCGGAAGTCTCGCTGTTGCCATCGAGCAGCAGCGCGACGCGGCCGGCCAGCTCGGCCCGGCCGACCTCGCCCGCGCCCCGGCCGACGAACAGGATCGGCGCGCTGTTGACAAGGGTGCGCTTGCCCGAGGTGAACACCTCGGTCGATCCTGGCGGCACGAATTGCGGCCGGCCGCGACGGTCGAACATGGCACGGCTGGAAGCCGGCTCACGCGCGACCAGCCGGACCGGGGCAAACCAGGCGTTGCGGGGATCGTTGGTGCCGGATTCGAGGCCAATCTCGAACCACTGCCTGCCCAGATAGCGCAGCGTCTTCGCCTCGCCCTCGGTGCCCGGTTCGCGCCCGTCATAGGCATCGCTGGCCAGTTCGGTGACATGGGCCAGCAGGGCGGCTTCGAGCGCCTTGTCGCGCCGCTGGGCCGTGGCCGGGGTGAGCGCCAGCAGGGTCGCAATTGCGACCACAGCCAAACGGTTCATCGCACCCCAACAACGTTTCATCGCCACAGTCCTACAGCAGACAAGCCTGCGGACAAGCGGCTTCGACTAGCCGCCATGCAGTTAGATCGAACTGGTGGCAGGAAGGTTACACCTGCCCGCGACGTTGTTCGTTATTCGGCAGTCCAGCCGCCATCCATGGAAATATTGGCGCCGGTCATGTTGCCGGCTTCATCGCGGCAAAGGAATACCGCCAGCGCCGCGACTTCCGCCGGCTGGACGAACTTCTTGGTCGGCTGCTTGGCCAGCAGCACGTCGTTGATCACGGCATCGCGGCTGAGACCCCGGGTCTTCATCGTGTCGGGAATCTGGTTCTCGATCAGCGCGGTCCAGACATAGCCCGGGCTGATGCAATTGGCGGTCACGCCGCTGGTCGCCAGTTCCAGCGCCAGCGACTTGGTGAAGCCGGCGACGGCGTGCTTGGTCGCCACATAGGGCGCCTTGAACGGCGAGGCGACCAGGCTATGCGCCGAGGCGGTCGAGATGATCCGGCCCCAGCCGCGCGCCTTCATCCCCGGCACGGCGAGCCGGCAGGCGTGGAACACGGCCGACAGGTTGAGCGCGACGAGCGCATCCCACTTGTCGACCGGAAACTCGTCAACCGCGGCAACGTGCTGCATCCCGGCATTGTTGACCAGGATATCGACCTCGCCCGCGCCCGCCATCAGCGCCTCGACCCCGGCGGCGGTCATCAGGTCGGCCGCGACATGGCGCGCGTTCATTTCCTGACAGAGCGCGGCGATCTCTGCATCGGAACCAAAGCCCGACAGGATCACTTCCGCGCCCTCGGCATGCATCGCCCGGGCGATGGCCAGGCCAATGCCAGAGGTGGAACCGGTAACCAGCGCGCGCTTGCCCTTCAGAAACATGCTCGACTCCGTATGTCTGTTGCGAGACAGTCCATTGCGGATGGGGCACGCCCCTGTCCAGCCCGAACAAGCCGAAGGAAAGGGACGCACCATGCGGCTGGACGATTTCGACCCCAATGCCATCAATATCGAGGACCAGCGCGGCAGCGGCGGCGGCTTTCGCATGGGTGGGCGCGGCGGCCAGCTGGGCTGCGGCACGATCCTGATCGCATTGGTCGGCTATTTCGTGTTCGGGCTCGATCCGGTCCAGACCATCGGTGGCTTGCAGCAGATGGATAGCGGCGCTGGCCAGCAACAAGTCGGGCCGGCAGTTGGCGGATCGGATGCCAGCCAGAGCTGCACGGTCAATGCCTTGAGCCGCGAGAGCTGCAATGCGCTGTCCTCGCTCAACAAGACCTGGGAACCGGTCTTCGGCTTCAACCCGCCCAAGCTGGTGTTCTATTCGCAAAGCGGTTCATCGGGTTGCGGCGCGGCGCAGAGCGCGATGGGGCCGTTCTATTGCCCGACTGACCAGGGCATCTACATCGACAACGATTTCTACCGCGAGATGGAACAGCGCCTTGGTGCCGGGGGCGATTTCGCCCGCGCCTATGTGATGGCGCACGAATATGGCCACCACATCCAGGCCATGACCGGACTGGCCGATCAGGTCCGCTCGGCCCAGCAGCAGAACCCGGCCCGCGCCAACAATCTGCAAGTGCGGATGGAGCTGCAGGCCGATTGCTATGCCGGCGTCTGGGCCGCCAAGAACCGCGACCGGATCGAACCGGGCGATATCGAGGAAGGGATGACCGCGGCCCATTCGATCGGTGATGATACGCTGATGAAAAGCGCCGGCCGCCGCCCGGTCGAAGAAGCGTTCACCCATGGCACCAGCGCGCAGCGGATGGCCTGGCTGCGCAAGGGGCTGGAATCCGGCAACGAGGATGCCTGCGATACCTTTGCGGATATGCGCCGCCGCGGATGAACCTTTGCCAGGGGGACGCTTGGCGCATAAACCGGCTTAATATCCAACAGGGGGCTGCTGGAGTTTTCGCGCAATGCGCCTCGTCCTGATCCCGACCGGCCTGCTGTTCGCCTGCCTCGCCTTGCCGATCAACGCCCAGGCCCAGGAAGCGAAGCCGGCCGAAGCGAGCGAGCCCGATAAGCCGGTCAGTGACCGCGAGCCGAGCATGGGCGATGCCGTTGCCACCCCGGCTTCGGACCTCAACCTCAAGAAGGACACGATCCCGCCGTTGCTGCTGGCGGCACAGGAGCGGCCTTATGACCTGGCGGGACTGCGCCGCTGCACCGAGATTGCCGTCGCCGTGGGCGAACTTGATGCCGTGCTTGGCCCCGATGTCGACCTGCCGGCCGATGCCAAGGGCCGCGTGACCGCCGGGCGCGTTGCCCAGGCGGCCGTCGGCTCGTTCATCCCGTTCCGCGGCCTGATCCGCGAGTTGTCGGGTGCGAACGGGCAGGACCGCAAGATCCAGCTGGCGGTCCAGGCCGGGATTGCCCGCCGCGCCTACCTGAAAGGCATGGGCGAGGCGCGCGGCTGCCGCTATCCGGCCCGCTCGGCCGGACCAGCCGAGCTTGCGGCGCTGACTGCACCGCAGGGTCAGGGTCAGGCTCAGGCCCAGTCCGAAACCAGGCCGGACCATCAGCCCTCCCGCAAACAGCGCAGCAAGGGCGTGACCTTCGTTGCCCAGCCGGTGGTGCAACGGGTCAAGAAGTAGCTTTCGCGGCAGGCGGGCCTGCGCTAGCCCACTGGCCATGCGCCTGACCGATTGCCACAACATCGCCGATTTCCGCGAACTCGCCCGCCGCCGCCTGCCCTGGCCGGTGTTCGACTATATCGATGGCGCGGCGGACGACGAGGTGACCAAGGCGCGCAACACCAGCGCCTTCGATTCGGTTGACCTGGTGCCCAACGTGCTGGCCGGCGTGGCCGAGATCGACCCTTCGATCATGCTGATGGGCCGCAGAAGCGCCCTCCCGCTGATGCTCTCCCCCACCGCGCTGCAGCGGGTGTTCCATTGGCAGGGCGAGCGCGCCGTGGCCCGCGCGGCGGAGAAGTTCGGGCTGTGGTTCGGCATTTCCAGCCTGGCGACGGTCAGCATCGAGGAAACCGCCGCCCTCACCAAGGGCCCCAAGCTGTTCCAGCTCTATGTCCACAAGGACAAGGGCCTCAACCGTTCGATGATCGAGCGCTGCCAGGCTGCGAAGTTCGATTGCATCGCCCTGACGGTCGATACCATCGTCTCCGGCAAGCGCGAACGCTGCGCCCGCTCGGGCTTCACCTCGCCGCCGAAGTTCACGGCCCGCAACCTGCTGGGCTATGCGATGAAGCCGCGCTGGGGGCTGGATTACCTGCTGCGCGAGAAGTTCGCCCTGCCCAATCTCGATACCCATGTCGCCGAGGGGACCGGTGAGGCCGTATCGATCGCCGGCTATTTCAACACCATGCTCGACCAGTCGATGGACTGGAACACCGCCGCCGATATCCGCGCGCAGTGGGGCGGCACCTTCTGCCTGAAAGGCGTGATGAGCGCGGCGGACGCCCGCCGCGCGGTCGAGATCGGGGCCGATGCGATCATGATCTCCAACCACGGTGGCCGCCAGCTCGATGGCAGCCGCGCCCCGTTCGACCAGCTGCGCGAGATTGTCGATGCCGTGGGGGGTGAGATCGAGATCATCTGCGATGGCGGGGTGCGGCGCGGCACCCACGTGCTGAAAAGCCTCTGCGCGGGGGCGACGGCCGCCTCGGGCGGGCGGCTTTACCTCTACGCCCTCGCCGCCGCCGGGCAGGACGGGGTCGAGCGCGCGATCATGCTGCTGAAGGACGAGATCGAACGCGGCATGAAGCTGATGGGCGTGACCAGCGTCGATCAGCTGACCGCGGACCGCTTGCGCTGGCGCTGATGCGCCAACGGCGGAAGCGGATCGCTCCGCCCCCGCCGCGCTCGGCAGGACTGCAAGGGGCTAGCTTCAGCCCTGCTTGGAAAGGCGCTCGTTCTCGGCGTCGAGCTGCTTGAGGATATCCTCCCGGATCGCGGGCGAGAGCTTGTCGTCCTTGCTGATCCGGTCGCGGGCAGACCTCAGCCCATCAGCCGCCTTGGCCATGGTTGCCCCGGCGGAGCAGAAGCGCATCACGATCTTCTGCTGCTTGCCATCGGCGCCGGCGCTGTCGGATTCGATCGTCGATGTCTTCGCACCTGCGGCGCAGGCAATCGCGATTTTCGGGTCGGCATCGGCCAAGGCCATGACGTGCGGGGCGCCTTCGCCATGGACCCGCTTGACGATGACGCGGCGCTCAGCCCCTGCCGGCAGATCCGGCATGTCGGGAAGGTCGGGCATTGAGGCCAGCGCCTTTTCCACGCGGGCCGCAATCTCGGCCTCGCTCAGCGCCTTGTCGGACTTGAAGACAATGGTCTTGCCATCCTTGGTCACGACCCGGGTCTTGAGCGCGGGATCGTCGACCGTCGCGCCACCTTCCTTGTCGACGATGATAATGCGGTGCTCACGGTGGATTTGCGGCGCAGCCGGAGCTTCCGGTGCAGCGGGAGCGGCCGGCGCTGCGGGCGGCGCCGGCGGGGCCACGGCATCCTGCGCGGCGGCATAGGAAATCGAGGCGGTCAGCGGCAGGGCCAGGGCGGCTCCGGCCAGCAGCAAGCGACCGATAGAGCGGCGCACGGGGGTGGGATCGGTCATGGTCAGGCTCCTCAAACGATGGATGACAGAGGCTTCTTCGGCGATTGGGCCGACCACCGGGCAGGCGATCGAAGCGGCCAGGGCAGTGCGGGGGGCGCGGGCATAGTCGGCGATCAGCGCGCCATAGGCCGCGCGAATCTTGTGGTCGCGCCCGGCAACCACGCGGGCATCGCAGGCCGCTTCCTGGTCGCGCCGCAGCGCGCGCCATGCCAGCCAGGCCAGCGGGTTGAACCAGTGCAGCGCCAGCAGCGGCTGCATCGCCATGTTGACCGCCAGGTCGCGGCCACGGTGGTGCTCCAACTCGTGCGCGATGGCGAGATCGCGGGCGGTCTGGTCAGGCTGGGCCATGAAGCGCGGCGGCAGGGCGATGACCTTGTCGGTCAGGCCAAAGGCCAGCGGGGTCGGCGCGGCGGGGGTTTCAACCAGGCGGATGCCATCGACGATGCCGACCGGCCGGGCAT